>JBGSYE010000419.1:0-5882 GCA_041751075.1 Chthoniobacteraceae bacterium | reverse complement strand
TTCGCCAGCAGCGAGGCGCGCGCCTCCATGAGCTGCGTTCCCGACTCCACGAGGGGCTCTGTGAAAGCCGCCACCTGCCGCCTTGCGCTGAGTCCTGTCTTCAGCAACCGGTTCCGTGAGCGCAATGCGCGCTCGTAGTTCCGTAAATGCGTCCGGTAGCGCGGGAGAAGTTGCGCGCCCAGGAAATCCATGAACCGCCTCCGGTGCTCAGCCGCACCGCGCACGATATCGATGTCCTGGTTTGAGAAATAGACGACCCGCGCGATCTCCAGCCACGGCTTCGACGTGCGCTGCTCCACGCCGTCGAGCGCCATCTTCTTGCGCTCGCGACCGAAGTAAAATTGTAAGCGACGGTTGTCAAACAATCCATCGACGACAAATCCGCGCGCCTCGTGGCGCACTGCGTGCGCTAGTGCTGCCACGCGCGGCGACTGCAGGCGCAGCAGCACGCAGATGGCTTCGAGGAGCGAGGTTTTCCCCTGCGCATTCGCGCCCGCGAAGATCGTCTCGGCACCGGAGAACTCCACCTCCAGCGCCGCAAAGCAGCGGAAATCGCGAAGTTTCAGCCGGGAGAGCACAACGCTTACTGCTGCACGTCCTCGCGCTCCCAGCCGTCACGCTCGGCCACCGCTTCCGCGAGCTGGAGCGGCCATTCCGGATCGTTGAAAAAGTCGGGATTCGTCCGCTTGAGATCGAGATACGCGCCGACATAAGCGCTGTTCTCGCGCGAATCCTTGATGGATAGCGCGGGATAGCGCTCCATCGCCGTCGCTTGTGCAGCCCGGGTGATTTCGAGCGCGCTTTTTCCATCCTCCCCGTCCGGTCCTTCGGCCTTCGTCTCCACGGGAGGCGGGGCCGCCGCAGTGCTTTCATCACTCTCCGGGTAGTGAATCTGGACGGCGCTACGTGGCAGCGAGACGAGGAAATTCCGCGTTTTGAAGACGACATCGTCGCCATCAATGCGGCGGAAGCCAAACCGCTCTCCTTTGTTGATACGATAAAAGCGCTCCTTGATCTTGATCTTCGAGCTTTCGACGATCTCGACCCACGGCTCGGTCTCAGTCTGTGGCGCGTCCACCGGGAAGGATTCTGTGAGCAAAGGCAGCGCATCGCGCGCAGGCACCGGAGGAGGCGTGGTCTCGACCACCGGCATTTGCACGCGGGCTGATGAAGGCGTTTCCAGAGCCGTGCGGAAAACTCCCGCGAGGAGGGGCACCAGCAGGGCTGCCGCCATCGTGACGCCTCCAGCCGCGAGGAGACCGTGAGGCTGCCGGGGAATTCCCAGCGCCCACAGGATCCAGAGCACTCCAAAAACGAGAAAAGCAGAAAGCAGAGCGACGATGCTGACCTCTGCACCCGCCAGCACTGCGCAAGCCGCGAACAACACACCCGCCACGCAAAGCGCGGCGATCCCGCCCACGAGATTGCGCGGCCCCGGACTTTTCAATCGCTCGATGCGGCTTTCTTTCACGGTGTGAGCAGTGCGTCGTGATCGATCGTGGCGAGGCGGCGGCGGTGGGCACCCAGCCGCGGAATGCACTCGATCAACGCCTGGGTGTAAGGATGCTGCGGATTCGCGAGGACTTCCCGCGTCGGGCCTTGTTCCACGATCTCGCCGCGATACATCACGGCCACGCGATCCGCGATGTCGCCGATGATCCCGAAGTTATGCGTGATGAGCAGGATCGACGTCTTCAGTTTGTCCTTCAATTGCCGCAGCTGCTCGATGATCTGCGCCTGGATCGTGACGTCGAGCGCCGTGGTGGGCTCATCCGCGACGAGGAGATCGGGGCGGCAGCTCAAGGCCATCGCGATCATCACGCGCTGCTGCATGCCTCCGCTGAGCTGGTGCGGGTAATCCCACATGCGCTTTTCCGGATCCACGATGCCGACCAGGTCGAGCGCCTGCCGGATCTCGTCGTTCACGTCCCTGACTTCCGGGCGATGCAGGCGGATCGCCTCGGCGATCTGGTTTCGCACGGTATAAACAGGATTTAACGAAGTGCTGGGCTCTTGGAAGATGTAGGCGATCTCGCCCCCGCGGATCGACCGCAGGTCGCGCTCCTTCATTTTCAAGACATCGCGGCCTTTCCATAGAATCTCACCCGAAACATATCTGGCGGGAGGAGTCGGGAGGAGCCTGGTGAGCGCAAGAGCGGAAACACTTTTGCCGCTGCCACTTTCCCCCACCACAGCGAGAGTCTCGCCCGCCTCCAGCGACCAGGAAATGTTGCGCACAGCCTCGGTCTTCCCGTAGGGCGTCTCGAAGTTGATCGAGAGGTTTTTGATTTCGAGCAGCATGTCTATTTGGCCTCCCGCGAGGCAACTGCCTGGCGCAGGGCGTCGCCGGTGAGGTAAAATGCCAGTGCGGTGAGCATGATCGCAAGCCCGGGGAAAAGGATCAACCACCAGGCGTCGAGCAGATACGGCTTCCCATCGGCGATGATGTTGCCCCACGTCGGCTGCGGCGGCTGCACGCCAAAGCCGAGATAGCTCAGGCTCGCCTCTGTCAAAATCGCGCCGGGAACGCCCAGCACTGCCGAGACGAAGAGCGGCGCGGCGGCATTCGGCAGAATGTGTCGGAAAATAATGCGCGTGCGGCTCTGGCCGAGCGTGCGGGCAGCACGGACATACTCGGACTCGCGCAGCGTGAGGAACTCCGCGCGGACCAGGCGCGCAGTGCCCGTCCAACTGACGAGGCCGATGACAACGATGATGTTCGTGATGCTTGGCCCGAGCAGCGCCACCGCCGTGAGGATGAGAAAAAACGACGGGAAGCACATGATCGCATCGACCATTCGCATGACGAGGCCATCGACCCACCCGCCGAAGTAGCCGGAGACGGCGCCGACGACGACGCCGATCGTCAGCGAGACAATCACCGCAACGAAGCCGACGTAGAGCGAGACGTAGCTGCCGTGCAGGACGCGCGAGAGCACGTCGCGACCGAGGTTGTCGGTGCCGAGCAGATGCTCCTTGCTCGGCGGGAGGAGCTTGTCGCCGAGGACGGTCGCGTCGGGATCGGCGGGGTAGTGGACGACGATGAGATTAAAAGCGAAGAACGTCGCCGCGGTGACGGTCAGCGCGAGCAGGCCGAGCGCCGCGAGGACGCCGAGCGTGTTGCTGAAAAAGCGGCGGCGGATGCGGGCGAACGGCGACTGCGAAGTGGGGGACGTGCTCATTGCAGACGCACCCGCGGATCGACGACGGGATAGAGCAGGTCGGCGACCAGATTTCCAAGCAGGACGAGGATCGCGGCGACGAAGTTGAGCGTGATGATAACGGGATAGTCGCGCTCGAGCACCGCCTCGTAGCCGAGCCTCCCCATGCCGGGATAGGCAAAAATGGTTTCGATGATGACTGACCCGCCGAGCAGCGCGGGCAGCAGGTAGCCAAGGCTGGTGATGAGCGGGCGGATGGAGTTGCGCAGGGCGTGCTTGTAGAAGACGACCGACGGCGGGAGGCCCTTCGCGCGGGCGGTGCGGATGTAATCCTCGCCGAGCGTCTCGATCATGCTCGCGCGGATGAAGCGCGACTGCACCGCGACGCCGCCGACGCCGAGGACAAACGCGGGCAGGACGAGATGCCAGATGCGGTCGAGGATTTCCTGCGCGACGCCGTCGTAGGCGACGCCGAACGTGTGGATGCCGAGCAGCGGCACGCCGACAGACTTTACGAGCCAGATGCAGAGCATGTAGGAGATCCAGAAGCCCGGCAGCGCGATGAAAAGGAACGCGATGAACGTGGTGAAAGTGTCCGGCCACCGGCCGGCGGAGCGCGCGGCGAAGACGCCGAGCGGGATGCCAAAGGCGAAGACGAACGCCATCGACGTGACATTGAGCAGCAGCGTCGCCGGGACGCGCTCGGCGATCTTTTTCAGCACGGGCCGCTCATCCTTCGCGCTGACCAGATCGCCCTTTGCGAGGTCGCGCATCATGAACCAGAACTGCCGGTGGAGCGGCTGGTCGAAATGAAATTTCTTTCGATAGATTTCCTTCACCGACTCCGAAATCTTCGGGTTCATGTCGGCGAACATCGAGGGGCTGCCGGGCGCGAGCGTGACGATCCCAAACGAAATGACCGTGACGAGGGCGAGCACGACGATGGAGATGAGCAGGCGTCTGATGATGTAGTTCAGCATGGGGTCATGGCGTCATCGTCGGCGCGTATGCGGGCTTGTAGAACCATGAGCGGTAGAAGCTCCAGCCCGCCTTGGTCGGGCGCACCGGTTCGTCCTCCCATTTGCCGGCGGCGGGGCGGCGGACGCGGTAGGAGTCCTTCCACATCGCGGCGGTCGATTGCGGCACGTAGAGGAAAAGATAGGGCTGGTCGCGGTAAATCGTTTCCTGAAGCTCGGCGGCGTCGGCCTTGATCTTGCCGCGGTCGTATTCGGTGCGGATTTCTTCGAGCAACTGGTCCACGCGCGGGTTCTGGTAGCCGCAGAAGTTGAGCTGGCCCGGGCCGACCTGCGACGAGTGCCAGAGTGGATACTGATCGTAGGTATAGACCAGGTTCCAGCCGAGCACGCAGGCGTCGAAGTCGAGCTTGTTGATGTATTGCGAGATGAAGACCGCCCCCTCGTAAATCTGCACCTGCACGGCGATGCCGACCTTTTTCAAGTCCGCCTGGACGAGCGTGGCGATGTCTTTGCGCGTCTCGTTGCCCTGGTTGGTGATGAGGGTGAACTCGAACCGCGCGCCGTCCTTTTGCAGAATGCCGTCGGGGCTGGGCGTCCAGCCGGCTTCGGCGAGGAGGCGCTTCGCGAGTTCGGGGTCGTAGGTCAGCGCCTGCACCTGGTCGTTGAAGAACCACATCTGCGGCGGAAAAATGCCGGTGGACTCCGTCCCGGAGCCGTAGAGGAGATACTTGATCATCGCCTCCACGTTGACCGCATGGGCGAGGGCCTGGCGCACCTTCACGTCCTGAAACATCGGGCGCCGCAGGTTCCAGCCGACGTAGGCGTATTGCGGCGAGGGGGAGGGGAAAAGGTCGAACTTGGGATCCTGCTCGAACGCGCCAACGGCGTGCGGCTCGATGCCCCAGAAGTCGATCTGCCGCGTCTCGAACGCAAGCCGGATCGCGACGGGATCGGGAATGACGCGCAGCGCGACGCTGTCGAGATGCGGTGCCCCATCGAAGTAGTCGTCATTGCGCACGAGCCGGATGAACTCGTTCGTCTCCCATTGCGAGAACTTGAAGGGCCCGGTGCCGACGGGTTTGCGGTTGAAATTTTCGGCCCACCACTGGCTCGTCTGGCCGGAGAGGATGTGTTTCGGGATGATGCCGATCATCCAGCTCAACAAGGCGGGGGAATACGGCTTCCGATAGACCACGCGGAGCTGATGCGGCGTGAGCACCTGGAGGCTTTGGATCAACTCGTAGTCGGGCCTCCGCGGCGAGGCGACCGACTCGCTCATGATCATGCGGTAGGTAAAATCCACATCGTCCGCGGTGAAGGGCGCGCCGTCGTGCCAGCGCACATCGGGCCGCAGCGTGAAGACGATCTCCGGCTCGTCGAGCAGTGGAATCGTGTCGATGATCTTCACCATTGCCGTCTCGCCGGAGTTCGCCGCGTAGTGCTCTTCCATTTCCCGCACAACCGGTTGCGGGTCGCCGACGATGGTGAACTCATCGGCCCCGCTCGTTGCCACCCAGCGGACGATTTGCGGGCGGGTCGCCGCGAAGTGCTCAGCGGACGAGCGCGCGGACGAGGCGAGCTCCACCCGCACGAGGGAGACCTTTTGCACGAACTCCCGGTCGAGGCTCTCGAAGATCGCCCGCGACGCCGCGCGCCCCGGCTCGCCGAGGGTGAGGACGAGAGCGGAGCCGGTCACCTCGGCTTTCGTCAGCGACCAATCGGGCCAGCGCGCGGACATCGCCTC
>JBGSYE010000418.1:0-3335 GCA_041751075.1 Chthoniobacteraceae bacterium | reverse complement strand
GGAAAGCGGAAGTTGTCGGGCTTGATCAGTACGAGCGTCTTCTCCGGCTTCGCGCCGGGCGGATACTCGATGGCATCCTCGAGCAGGCCGCCATCCGTGTCCGAATACGACGCCCACAGCAGCAGATCGGCCTCGGCTGAAGCCGCATCCGGCGGCGCAAGCACCGCGGGCTCAAAGTAGGTGATCACTCCATTCGCGTCCGCGATGTAGTCGCCGAAAGTGTCCCGAATCGTCTCTCCGCTGGTCCGCTCATTTACGATGTGCCCGACGGTCGCGCGCACCTTCGCGACCGCATCCTCACCGCGCAAGACGAGCAGCAGCACCCGAGGCCGCTTCACCGCATTGCTCGGCATGAATTCCGTCAGGACGTATTTCTTGATCTGCTCCTGTGTCGCCCGATGCCTGGGCTCCGGGTCGCTGACGATCGAGGCCGCGTATTTTTCCACCAGTTCCGCACCCGGCGAAAACATTCGCGCCGCGACGATCTCGAGCCCCGTGCGCGAGATGATCCTGGCCAGGATCCCACCTGTCCGCGACTTGCGGATGGAGTAGGGAGTGACGAGGACGTAGGAAAGTTCTTCGGCCATAGATAAAAAGTGCCCGCGCTGGGCGCCCGGATCAGGGTTGGAATCCGGGCAAATTCAGCGCAGGCCGCGATTTTTCGGTGATTATTTCTTCGGGGCTTTTTTTTGTGGGGCGTGAAGCTACCGGCGCTCCGCCGAACGCGTCAACACGGAAAAGGCAGCCGACGCTGGAGTGGGCCCGCGAGCCTTCAAATGGTAGGGAAGCTTTGCCAAAGGTTCCCTGACCTGGTGGGGAAAGGCGGCGGGCGGTGGCTTTGTCTCGAAATCAACCGCGAAACCGGATCGCATGTCGCGGGATAAAACCACCGGCCGCCGCCTTCCCGCGCCGAAAGTGGGAACGCTCGGCGAGCCTTCCCTACCGCAGGAACGCCTCCAGAGCGCCACCGAGCACGCCATGTACATCGCGCTCGATCTCCGCGCGAGTCGGCTCCCAGCCGGTCGCCGCGAGGTCTTCGTATTTGTCGGCCAGCACTTTGGCGAGGATCGGGCGGCTGTGCGCCCACTTGTACGTGAGCTGATCGAGCACCCGGCAGTCGCTGTGCTGCGGTGTGCAGCTCAGGCCGATGAGCTCGAGCCGCATCCGCGTGATCTCCTCGATGATCGACGGGTTGTTCATAAACCACCAGCAGCCGAAGACGTGCAGATTGCGGAATTTGCGCGCCGCGACGCAGAGGGCGTGCTGATTCTCCCGCGCGAGCATCGTGCAGAGGAATTTGTTGTCGGGAAATGCCGCGCAGAGCCGCTCGACCGCGCTCACGTCCGCCGTGCCTAGCGAATCGCCGGCGATCCCGAGCTGCGGGTTCGCGTTGCGGCGCACGCCGATCATCAGCGCAAAGGCCTGGCCGTGATCGCGACCGTGCGGCATCAGGCAGCGCTCGATCACCTTCGTCGTCGCGGAGTCGTCCGAATACTGGAATTCAGGCGGGAGCGACACCATGCAGTACTGCGCGTCGATCCGCTTGGTCCACTCTGCGAGGAAGCGGCGCACCTCATCCGCCGTCTTGCCGGAGAAATCCGCGCTCACCTCGTAGCCCCACGCCCGCAGCTTCGGCACGGTATTCTCCCAATCGACGAGCAGCGGATCGATCCGCAGAGCCGCGACGAAACGCGGGTCGCGGCTGAAGCCCCGCTCCCACACCGGCCGCTCGAGATCGTCGAAGGGCGAGTTCGTCATCGCGATCTTGCGCACATTGGCCAGTTCGCAGGTCTTGTCGATGTAGTCGTTCACTTTCCACGACGCAAAATGCTGCCGCACCGCGGGCAGGTCGCGCTTGTTCACGTCGAGCCCGAGCCGGTTCAGCGCCGTGAGCACGCCGCGGCACGCCTCGGAGATCGGCGAGTGTTCGATGAAAAGCGCATTCCAGATGTGCTCCGCCTGCTGCTCCTTGCTCAGCGCCCAGAACTTCGCATACGGCATGTCGAAATACCGGAAGCCCTCCGCGATGAGGTAGTGATACGTGAGCAGATCGTCGATCCCCCAGAGCAGCAGCTCGCCGAACGCCGGATCGTACAGATGCGTGTGGATGTCGAAGACGGGCGTCTTCTCGACGACTTCGGAGACGGTCTGGCGGAGGGAGTGCATTGGGAAGTGGAGAGGCTGGTGCGGGAGTAAAGCCGCGCGCAACTCGACTCTCAACCCTCAACTCTCGAGTGCAGCTCTCCGGGGCTCAGGGCTGGAAGCCGATGCGGGGCTTCGGCGGATCGCGCGGCGGGCTGAGCAGCGGCTGCAATTCACGCCCGATCACGCGCAACCCGCTGTGGTGCTCCAGGAGCGTCTTGTCGATCTCCGCGAGCCGATTGAGGATGGCGGCATTCGCAGCGATCTGCTCCCGCATCTGGATGAAGGCGCGGAGCGTCGGCCTCCGCATTTCGCTGTAGGAGACGCGATCGTCTCACCACCGGGCTAGCTGCTCGGGGAAGCGGCAGTGGTGGCAGTCGCTGGCGTCGCGCATGCAGAAGTCTTCGTAAATTTGCAGCAGGCCCTGCTGCGCGGCGGCGGTTTTGAGCAGTGTCTTGCGGCGGGGGTCGTCGCCGAAGAGGCGTTGGGCGGCGGTTTCGGCGCGGCGGTTGCCGAGCACGGCGGGCACGTTTTTGCAGCCGATCCAGCGGGTCGGATCGGCGGCGACGGCGAGGGGGAAGAAGACGTTCATCAGCATCTCGGTCACACGCGATTCGCCGACGAGGGCCATCGAGGTCGCGGATGGTTTTGAGTTCACGGTGTAGTGGCGGTCCCAGTATTCGTCGGTCAGCTCCGCGAAGAATTTTTGGATCGCGCGCGGTTCGCATGTCTTGGCCAGCGATCGCACTTTCGGCCAGTGTTGCACGATCGCGGCGAGGGCGGCGATGCGGCGCTGTGGATGATTCACGGGACGCTGTCCGCTGAGCTTCCAGAGATCGGGCGCGATGGTGAGGCGTTCGTATTCCGCTCGGCGCGGCCACCAAGTCTCCCACAGCCCGCGGAGATACGAGCGCGTCGGCGCGTCGAAGCTGCGCAGATCGCTCGCGGGCAGGAATCCGGCGACGCCGAAGAGCAGCGCGGCAGCGTCGCCTTTGCGGAGCAGACGCAGCGGGAGGCGCTGCGCGAGGAGGGTAAAGGGGAGCTTGTTGTTCTTGTAGCCGAGCGTGGCGGCGAGCGCCTGGTGGAGGGCTTCATCGGCGCCGTGGAGTTCGGCGAGTCGGGCGAGTGCGACGCCTTTGCGGCGGAGGCGGAACTGCGCGGCGCCGAGCAGGACTTCGCGCGCTTTTTCCTCC
>JBGSYE010000417.1:0-3893 GCA_041751075.1 Chthoniobacteraceae bacterium | reverse complement strand
CTCCGGCGACGGGCGCGCCGCCGCCGGATGCCGCCTGCGCTTGTGCGCGGGCTTGCAGGATTTCCGCGGCGCTCTCGCGATCCACGGTCTTTTCGTAGGTGCCGAAGATCACACTCTGCTGGATGATCGTCTGACGCTCGGCGTCGGCGATCGGGCCGATCTTGCTATGCGGCGGCAGGATGAAGGTGCGCTCGACGACGGAGGGCGTGCCGGCCGGTTCGAGCAGCGAGACGAGCGCTTCGCCGACGCCGAGGTGGGTGATCACTTCCGCGACATCGAGCTTCGGATTCTGCCGGAAGGTTTCCGCCGCGCTCTGCACGGCTCGCTGGTCGCGCGGGGTAAAGGCGCGCAGCGCGTGCTGCACGCGGTTGCCGAGCTGGCCGAGGATCTTGTCCGGCACGTCGAGCGGGTTTTGCGTGATGAAGAACACGCCCACGCCTTTCGAGCGGATGAGCCGCACGACTTGTTCGATCTTGTCCTCGAGTTGCTTGGGCAGATCGGTGAAGAGCAGGTGCGCTTCGTCGAAGAAGAAGACGAGCTTCGGTTTGTCGAGGTCGCCGACTTCCGGCAGGCGCTCGAAGAGTTCGCTGAGCAGCCAGAGCAGCGCGGTGCCGTAGGTGCGCGGGCTTTGCATGAGCTGGTCGGCGGCGAGGATATTGATCATGCCGCGGCCGTCCGGGCCGGTCTGGAGGAAATCGTCGAGATTGAGCGCGGGCTCGCCGAAGAATTTGTCGCCGCCCTGCTGCGCGAGATTGAGCAGCGCGCGCTGGATCGCGCCGATGCTCGCGGGACTCACATTGCCGTAGCGCGTGGTGAATTCCTGAGCGTTTTGCCCGATGAAGTTGAGCATCTCGCGGAGATCCTCCATGTCGAGCAGCAGCAAGCCGCCTTCGTCGGCGACCTTGAAGAGGATTTGCAGCACGCCTTCCTGCGTGTCGTTGAGATTGAGCACGCGGGCGAGCAGCACCGGGCCCATCTCGCTGATCGTCGAGCGGATCGGATGGCCGGACTTTCCGAAGATGTCCCAGAAGGTGACCGGATAGCCTTTGAAGGCGTGATCGGTGATGCCGAGGAGCGCGAGACGCTCGGCGATTCTCGGCGTGGCGCTGCCCGGCTGGGAGAGGCCGCTCAGGTCGCCCTTGATGTCGGAGAGGAAGACGGGCACGCCGAGCGCGGAGAAATTTTCCGCGAGCGATTGGAGGGTGACGGTCTTGCCGGTGCCAGTGGCGCCGGCGATGAGCCCGTGGCGATTGGCCATCTTCGGCTCGAAAAAGATTTCGGTGTCGGCTTTGGCGAGGAGGAAGGGAGCGGGCATGGGTAGGTGCGGCTGGTGGGGTGTGCGCGGCATTGAATACGGCGGTCGCTCCGAGTTCCAGTTCCCAAATATCGAGCGCTCCTCCAGTCGGAAATCCCAAGCAGCCGCGACGCCTGATTGCCAACGCCCACCCTCACGCTAGTCTCAGCGTTCCCATTCCACCGTCATGCCTCGCGACTATCCGAATTCACCTCGCAGCCCCTCCTTCCCGATCGCCCTGAATGCCCGCACGATTATCGCCGGGCTCATCGGATTGCTGATCCTCATCGGCGTGCTCGGGTGCTTCTACACCGTGCCCACGGATTCCGTGGCCGTCGTGCAGCGATTCGGCGCCTACTCCACCACTGCGAATCCGGGGCTGCACTTCAAGCTCCCGTGGGGCATCGACGTCGCGGAGATTGTCCCCATCCAGCGGCAGCTCAAGCTGGAGTTTGGCTTCGAAACCCGGGGCGGGACCAATCCTTACCAATCCACCGAAGACCCGGCGGAAGAGAAAGCCATGGTCTCCGGAGACCTCAACTCCGCGCTCGTCGAATGGGCGGTGCAGTATCACATCTCCGATCCGCGCGACTTCCTGTTCAACTTCAACGATCCCACGGCCACGCTCCGCGCACTCTCCGAGTCGGTGATGCGTGGAATCGTGGGCGACCGCACCGTGGACGAAGTGCTCACCATCGGCCGGCAGGAGATGGAGACGCAGTGCCTCGAGCGCATGCAGAAGATCGTCTCCGAACTCGGCATGGGCCTTCAGATCGACCAGGTCTTGCTCGGCAATGTGAACCCGCCTCAGCCGGTGCAGACCAGCTTTGACGAAGTGAATCGCGCCCAGCAGGAGAAGGAGCAGCTCATCAATCAAGCCAGCGGCGAATACAACAAACTGGTCCCCCGCGCACGAGGCGAGGCCGAGCAGAAGATCAGTGCTGCCGAGGGCTATGCCTTGAAGCGCGTGAATGAAGCCGAAGGGGACGCAAGCCGCTTCCTCGCCGTGCTGAACGAGTACCGGAAAGCGCCCGATGTCACCCGCAAGCGCATCTATCTCGAGACCATGGCCGAAATCCTCCCGACCCTGCCCAACAAGGTCATCCTCGACGAAAACGTGCCGCAGTTTCTCCCGCTCATGCAGCTCCGGCAGGCTTCGCCCGCCACCTCCGCGCCCGCCGCCCGCCCCCGCCCATGAAGATGCTCACCTCGCCCCTCGTCGCCTTCGCCGCGGTGATCTTCCTCATCCTGCTCTTCGCCTCCGCCTACACCGTGGATATGCGCGAGCAGGTGATCGTCACCCAGTTCAGCAAAGTCGTCGGCGAGCCCATCAAGGAGCCCGGCCTGCAATTCAAGGCGCCCTTTATCCAGCATGTGAATCGTTTTCCGAAACACGTCCTCGAGTGGGATGGCCCGACCGCGCAGATGCCGACCAAGGACAAGGCCAACATCGTGGTCGATACCTTTGCCCGCTGGAGGATCGTCGATCCGCTCACCTTCTTCCTGCAGCTCCGCGACATCCGCTCGGCGCACTCGCGTCTCGACGCCATCATCGGCAGCGAGAGCCGCAATGTCGTCGCGCGGCACAGCTTGATCGAAGTCATCCGCAGCACCAAAGACCGCGAGGCCGTGCGCGATCCAAACCTGGTCGCCCCGTCCACCACGACCGGCTCCGGTGTGCGCATCGGCTCGCTGGTCTCCATTCAGTTTGGGCGCCCGGTCCTGGAGCGCGACATCCTGGCCAGCGCCCGGCCCAAAGCCGCCGAGCTGGGAATCGAATTGCTCGACGTGCGCTTCAAGCGCATCAACTACAACCCCGCCGTGACCCGGACCATCTACGAACGGATGGTCTCCGAACGGATGCAGATCGCGGAGCGCTTCCGCTCCGAAGGCGCTGGGGAAGCCGCAAAAATCCTCGGCAACCGCGACCGCGACCTGAAGCTCATCGAGTCCGAGGCGTACAAAAAGATCCAGGAGATCGAGGGCGCCGCCGACGCCAAGGCGACGGACATTTACGCCCGCGCCTACAATCAAAGCGAGGCCGCGGGGGAAATGTTCGAGTTCATGAAGGCGATGGACACTCTGAAGAAGAGCATGACGGCGGACACGAGTGTCGTCTTCACCACCGACGGCGATCTTTTCCGCTACCTCAAAAGCCCGAATCCCGATCCGCCGGTGAAAGCACCAGCGCCTCCCGCGGCCACTCGTCCCGCTCCCGCCCCAACGCCCCTGCCTCCCGCGCCAGTGCCGGCCGATTCTGCGGATCAGTGAGCTTGGAAACGGCGGCGGATTCACGCCGAGAGGACGGCGAGTCGGCAGGTTTTTCGATTTGCCTCGGGAAACGGTGGTGGTGCAGACTTCGCCCCATGTCGTGGGTCTGCACAAACTATCCCGAAGCCCGCAAGGAGCTGTGCCGCGTCGGGAAATGCGGGCTGCTCGCATTGCTGCTCGTGGGCGGCTGCAAGCGGCCGATCGCCGAGGCGCCACCCGAGCCGCTTCCCGAAATTCCGTCGGCCACTCCCGCTCCATCGACCCCCTCGCCGCCGACTCCAGCCCCGCGCGTGGCCGAGGCCACCCCGGCCCCGAACTACCAGGCGCC
>JBGSYE010000416.1:0-6100 GCA_041751075.1 Chthoniobacteraceae bacterium | reverse complement strand
GTGAACAAGATGGACCTCGCCGGTTACAGCGAGCAGGTCTTCAACGACGTCGTCGCGGAATACCAAACCTTCCTCGCGCAGATCGGACTCGAAGCTCGCCACTTCGTGCCCATCTCCGCACGCAACGGACACAATGTCGCTTCCTCCGGCCTGGAGGTGATGCCGTGGTATGAAGGCCCGAGCATCACGGACATGCTCGACAGCTTCGAGCCGCCCAAGCCCGTCCACGATCTCCCGCTGCGCTTTCCCGTGCAGGACGTGTACCGCTTCGATGCGCGCCGCATCATCGCCGGGCGCATCGAGACGGGCACCCTGCGCGTCGGAGACTCGCTCGTCTTTTCTCCGAACAACAAGACCAGCGTCGTCGCGAGCATCGAGCACTGGAACGCACCGAAGAAGGAAGTCGCCGTCGCGGGGGAAAGCATCGGCATCACGCTCACCGAGCAGATTTTCGTCGAACGCGGCCACGTCGCTTCGCACGAGCAGGACGCGCCGATCGAGTCGAACCGCTTCAAGGCGCGCCTCTTCTGGATGGGCAAGCGCAACCTCGGCCTCGGCGAACGCACCCGCATCAAGCTCGCCACGCAGGAACTCGACGCCGAGATCGTGAGCATCGAGAAGATCATCGACGCCTCGACGCTGGAAAGCGTCGCCGCGGGCCGGAGCTATGTCGCCCGCAATGACGTCGCCGAAATCACCCTGCAGACCCGCGGCGCGCTGGTCATGGACAATGCGGATCGCAATTCACTGCTGGGCCGATTCGTCCTGGTGGACAACCGGCAGGTCGCCGGCGGCGGCATCATCTTCGGCGGCGTCTATACCGATCGGGCGAAGGTGAAGTCGCAGAACATCTACTGGAGCGAAGGTGATGTGACCGCGCTGCGCCGTGCGGTGCGCCATGGGCACAAGGGAGCCGTAGTCTGGCTCACCGGCTTGAGCGGCTCGGGCAAGAGCACGATCTCGCGGGCCATCGAGCGCGAACTCTTCAACATGGGCATGCACACCTACGTGCTCGATGGGGACAACATCCGCCACGGGCTCAACTCGAACCTCGGCTTCAGTCCCGAAGATCGGGTGGAAAATATCCGGCGCGTCGCCGAGGTCGCAAAGGTGCTGGCCGACGCCGGTCTCATCGCCATCACCGCCTTCATCAGCCCGTATCTCGCCGATCGCCGTCGTGCCCGCGAGATCGCGCTCGAGGGCGGCCTGGATTTCATCGAAGTCTTCGTCGATGCCCCGCTCGCCACCTGCGAGGAGCGCGATACCAAGGGACTGTACAAGAAAGCCAGGGCCGGCGAGATCAAGGAATTCACCGGCATCAGCGCCCCATATGAGGCGCCGGAGAATGCGGAGATCACGATCCACACCGATCGCGAGACGCGTGAAGAAAGCGCCGCTCGGGTGATCGAGTTTGTCCGGAGTCGTCTGCGCTTCGAGCCGGATGTGGTGATCTGATGGGTCGTAGAGCGAGTGTGCCGTCAGGCCACTCGCTACGAGGCGCCCGGGGAAGCGAGTGGCCTGACGGCACACTCGCTCTACGCCTCGCGGACGTGCGATTTAGAGCGGCAGCTTCAGCAACTTGCCGGCGACGATGGCGACGGCGTGCGTGAAGGTCGCGGCCTTTGCGAAGGGCGACATGAAGGGCATTTCCACGATATTCGTTCCGGCAGCCCAGGTGCTGAAGGCGGGCAGCACGAGGGCATCTTCCGCCACAAGGAAGCACGGGCAGCGGGCTCTTGTCGCCACACCGGCGGAGAGCGTGAGCGAGGGGTGTTCGTGGCCGAAGATCACGCGTCCGCCGCTCTTTCGCAGACTCAGCATCCGTCCGGGCACATCGCGACCGATGTGGCCGTGCAACATCAGGTGCGAAGCGGCTTCGAGGTCGTCTTCGATGGTCAATTCTACACCCGCTTCAGCGAGCAACTCGGGCAGCCATCCGTCGTGATTTCCGGCGAGCAGACGCAGTTGGGTTCGCGCGCCCACTTCATCGGCGAGCCGCCGCAATTCATCCCGTACCGGCGCCGGTGCGGCGAAGCCGTGGACGACATCGCCGAGCACCGCGAGTTGCTGCGGACGATACTCATCTACGAGTTCGTTCAGGCGACGGATCGTGCCGTCATCCGCCGTGACCGGCAGCAGATTCCCCGACGCGCGGTGCGACCACGGATAGCCGAGGTGCAGGTCGGAGACCGCGAGCAGGCTCTCGTCCGGCAGCCACACGGCGCGGCGGGCGTCGAGCCAGAGGCCGGGGGCGATGGCCAACGTGACACCGGGCCTCTGGCCGGTGCTGGAGTGGGCGGTGTTGCGGGCAGGTGGGTTCAACGACATTCAGAGTTCGATCCGCGGGCGAGCGCGGCACCGGTGGGACGCGCGGTCTCACTTTTTCCTTCGATCTGGCTCCACCAATGGTGGAAGAGGCGCTCCTGCACCTCGAAGGGATCTTCGACCAGCAGCGCTTCCTTGATCTTCGTCGCATACATCGCGAAGGAGAGCGGCGGCACCTTGGCAATCCGGCGCAGGCGGACCGGGCGGGAGCGCTGGGCGTCGAGGAAAGCGAGCGCGCCATCCGCGTCGAGGAAGCTGTGGAGCGTGTCGCGGCGAGCCTCGCGCAGGAGGACGTGCGACGGCTCGTGCTGCCGCAGGACGTTGAAGATTACTTCGGCCGACCACGCGAGTTTTCGCATCGGTTTTTGCTGATCGAAGAAGTTGCGATACACCATGAGGCCGGTCTGCGCGGCATTGCGGAAGTGGTACTTCAGCATCTCGGATTGCGCGAGCGATTCATCCAGCTCGGACACGAAGCGCTCCGGGTGGAGAAAACCCGGGAGTTCTTTTTCGGTGAAGCGCTGGCGGGTTTCGACGGTGAGGACGAAGCCGTAGTCGTGCGGCGTCGCGACCGCATTGCCGCCGCGCAGGCGACTCAGCCGCGCGGTGACGACCCGGGCCAGCGCGTCGTTCGCCGCGCGTCCGATGAGCGAGTGGAAGAAGTAGTGGATGGAACGCGCCGCATCGGATTCGGCGAACTCTTCGATGAGCAGGAAATCGTCCGTCGGGATCTCGGAGAGATCCGCCTGCACTTCGTGGATGCGCGCGATGATTTCCGCGTTCGCCTTTCCGCAGTCGAGACGCCGCGCGATCCACGGAGCTTGTGAGTCTCCCGTCAGCCGATCGCGCAGTTCGCTGCGGAAGGCGACGATCTCCTGGCACACTCGATTCGAGAGGGGAAACTTCGACGCATTCCAGCGCGGCACCGTCGGGAGCGCGCCGGGCGCGGAAGTGACCCACGCCTCCATCTGGGAAACCTTGTCGAGCCGCACGGGGCGGCCCGCGAGCACGAAGACATCGCCGATTTTGATCTGGCGTATGAAAGACTCCTCGACGCTGCCGAGCCCGCGGTTGCCAGCGCGCACGCGGACCTGGCCGACATTTGGGATCGTCCCGATGTTTTGCAGAAAGTCGCGCCGGACGCGTCCGGGCCGCGTCTCAAAGCCGTCGTCGTCGAGTGCGATCTTGCCGAAGACCTCGCTGTAGCGCTGCCGCAGCGAAGCGCCGCCGCCTGCGAGGTAGTCGAGCACGTCGTGGAAGTCCTGCTCCTCCAGATGGCGAAAGGGATACGCGTGCCGCACCAGCGCCAGCGCTGCAGCGCGCGTCCAGCGCTGCGTGCAGCCCATCGAGACGAGATGCTGCGCGAGCACGTCGAGCGGAGAGTCCGGGATGCGCACGTCGTCGAGATGCCGGCGCCGGGCGAGGAGCACCGTGGCGCAGGATTCGACGAGATCGCTCACATTCGTGGCCATGAGCACACCGCGGCTCACGGCATGGATATTGTGCCCGGCGCGTCCGGCGCGCTGGAGCGCTTTGCTCACGCCTTTGGGCGTGGACATCATCACCACGAGTTCCACCGAGCCGATGTCGATGCCGAGTTCGAGGCTCGTCGAGCAGACGACGGCGCGCAGTTCGCCGCGCTTCAGCCGATCCTCCACTTCGCGGCGCACGTCGCGTTCGAGCGAGGCGTGGTGGCATTCGATGCGGTCGGCGATGTCGGGCAGACTCTCTCGCAGCCAGAAGGTCGTGCCTTCGGCGCCGGAGCGGGTGTTGCTGAAGACGAGCGTCGTCCGGTGCTTGCGGATCAGCGTGCCCAACTCGCGCACGAGCCGCTGGCCGGTGAAGCCCGCCGCGGGATAGGGGTTCTTGCGCAGCGGAGTATGGACGCGCAGTTCGACCCGTTTCTTCGCGGAGACATCCACCACCGCGCACTTCCCCGCCGTGCCGACGAGAAATTGCGCGAACTCTGCCAGCGGCGCGACCGTCGCGGAGAGGCCGATGCGTTGCAAAGTAGTCCTGGGCTTTAGCCCGCCAGAGGCCGGCAACAGGCAGCCGCGTCGGACGGGCTGAAGCCCGGGACTACTTTGCGCCAGCCGCTCGATGCTCAGTGCGAGGTGCGCGCCGCGCTTGTTATCCGCGAGCGCGTGGATCTCATCGACGATGAGCCAGCGCACGGTCGCGAGGCGCGGCAGCCACTTTTCCTGGCTGAGCAGCACACACAAGCTTTCCGGCGTGGTGAGGAGAATGTGCGGCGGCTTCGTGAACTGCCGGGCGCGATGGTGCTGGCTGGTGTCGCCGCTGCGCAATTCCACGCGGATGGGCGATTTCTCCCCGAAGATTTCGCGCAGCGGCTCGCGGAGGTTCTTTTCCAAATCGTACCCGAGTGCGCGGAGCGGCGAGACGTAAAGGCAATGAATTGAGTCGCGCAGCTTTCCCGCGGTGTGCAGTCGCGTGAGTTCGTCGAGCACGGCGAGGAAGGCGGCGAAAGTCTTGCCGGTGCCGGTGGGCGAGGCGATGAGCACATTTTCCCCGCGCCGGATGCGCGGCCACGCGGCGCGCTGCGCGGGAGTCGGCCGCCCGTATTTCGCCGCGAACCAATCGTGAACGAGGGATCGTTTGCGGGGGCCGGGCATCGCGTGCTAATTCGTCGCTCCGCTTCCGGAGTCAATCGCCGCCGTCCATGAAATATCTCGCCGCCCTCTTTCTGATCCTCAGCGCCGCCGTGCTGCACGCGCAGAATCCGCCGCTGCCGCCGCGCGAATTCCGCGCCACCTGGATCGCGACGGTTCACAATATCGACTGGCCGTCGAAGCCCGGTCTGCCCGCCGAGACGCAGCGCGCGGAGCTCTCCGCGATCATGCAGCGGGCGGCGGATCTGAAGCTCAACGCGGTGATCTTCCAGGTGCGTCCGCAGTGCGACGCCTTCTATCAATCGTCGGAGCCGTGGTCGCGTTTCCTGACCGGCATCCAGGGCGGGTCGCCGGGCTACGACCCGCTCGAATACGCCATCCGCGAAGCGCACGCCCGCGGGCTTGAATTGCACGCGTGGTTCAATCCGTTCCGCGCCGCGTCGAGTGCTTCGACGCCGGTGAGCAGCCGCCACGTCACCAAGCGCCACCCGGAGTGGGTGCGCCGGTACGGCTCGCAACTCTGGCTGGATCCCGGTGAGCCCGCGGCCCGCGCCTACTCGATGGGCATCATCATGGATGTGCTTCGCCGCTACGATGTCGATGGCATCCACATCGACGATTATTTCTACCCGTATCCGATCAAGGAAGGCGGGGCGGCCATCCCGTTTCCGGACGAGAGCACGTATCGCCGGCACGGGAGCGGCATGTCGCGCGACGACTGGCGGCGCGCGGGCATCGATGGCTTCGTCGAGCAGCTCTACCGCGGCATCAAGGCGGAGAAGCGCACCGTGAAGTTTGGCATCAGCCCTTTCGGCATCTGGCGGCCCGGCGTGCCGGGGAGCATCCGGGCGGACCTCGACAGTTTCGCGCATCTTTATGCCGACGCCCGGCGCTGGTTGCGCGAGGGCTGGTGCGATTACATGGCGCCGCAGCTCTACTGGCCGATCCAGCCGGCGAAGCAGAGCTTCCCCGTGCTGCTCGACTGGTGGCGCACCGAGAACCGCGCCGGGCGCCACCTCTGGCCCGGACTCGCCGTGGACCGGATCGGCAAGGATCGCGGCGCGCAGGAGATCGTGAACCAGCTCGGGCTCACGCGCCGCGCGGGAGCCGGGCCCGGACAGATCTTTTGGAGCGGGAAAAACGTG
>JBGSYE010000415.1:0-3768 GCA_041751075.1 Chthoniobacteraceae bacterium | reverse complement strand
GGCGCCCCGCCACACTCGCTCTACGGGATCACCCACGGAAACACATCCGCCTGGAGCATCACGCGGACGCCGACGAGCAACGCCAACCCGAGGCTGTGCCAGAAGACCGCCCGCAGGATGTCCCCCGTCCCCGGATGCTCCCCCGCCCCGCTCGTCGCGGCGGCGGCGACGACGATGCTCTGCGCGTCGATCATCTTGCCCATCACACCGCCGGAGCTGTTCGACGCCGCCGTGAGGATCGGCGACAGCCCGAGTTGCTCCGCAGTCACCTTCTGCAAATTGCCGAAGAGCACATTCGACGACGTATCGCTGCCCGTGAGCGCGACGCCGAGCCAGCCGAGCAGCGGTGAGAAGAATGGGAACCACCAGCCCGTATGCACGAAGGCCAGCCCCATGCTCGTATCGAGCCCCGAGTATTTCGTGGTGAAGCCGAGCGCGAGCATCAGCGCGATGGTCAGCAGCGACATGCGCACGCGCCAGAGCACCACGCCGTAAGTGCGCACCAGCGCCGCGGGCCGCATCCCGAGCAGCATCCCCGCGCACACCCCCGCCAAAAGCAGCGCCGAGCCCGTCGCAGTGAGCCAGTTGAGGACGAACTCCGCCTTCTCCCGCTCCGGCTGCATCACCACCGGTGGCACCCGCTCGATGCCGAGGTGCAGCAGCGGCACCGGCAGCTTCGGAGCGGAGAATCCATTGAGCGCCGCCTCCACCGCCGGCACGCTCCACACGATGACGAAAACGCTGAGCAGGATCCACGGAAGCAGCGCGCGCGAGGTCGAAGGCCCCGACTGAATGTTGGATGTTGGATGTTGAATGTTGGATGTTTCCGCCGCCGCTGGCCGCCACACGCGCAGCACCGCCACCAGCACCCCCATGGCCACCAGCGCGCTCGCCTGATCCACCAGCCACGGGCCGTGAAAATTGCTCACGAGGAATTGCGTAACCGCAAAGCTTGCGCCGCACGCCAGACACGCCGGCCAGACTTCCCGCATCCCGCGCCAGCCGACCTGCGCCGCCACCAGCCAGAATGGCACGATGCACGAAAACACCGGCAACTGCCGCCCGACCATCTTGCTGAGCGCCATGAGATCGAGCCCCGTCACGCTGCTCAGCGTCGTCAGAGGAATGCCCAGGGAACCGAACGCCACCGGCGCCGTGTTGCCGATGAGCGCGAGCTTCGCCGCCTCGAGCGGACGGAACCCGAGCCCGACCAGCATCGCCGCCGAGATCGCCACCGGCGCGCCAAATCCCGCGCAGCCTTCGATGAAAGCGCCAAAGCAAAACGCGATCAGCAGCGCCTGGATGCGGCGGTCCCCAGAGAGGCTGGCGATCCGATGCTTCAGCACCTCGAAGCCGCCCGTCACCACCGACAGCTCGTAGATGAAAATCGCATTGAGCACGATCCAGCCGATCGGAAAAAAACCAAACGCCGCGCCATATCCCGCCGCCGCCAGCGCGAGCGGCGCCGGCATTTTGAAAACGAAAACCGCGACGCCCGCCGCAGTCGCCAGCGCTGCCAGCGCCGCCCAATGCGCCCGCCAATGCGCAAATCCGAGCAGCACGAGCAACAGCACGACGGGGATCGACGCGACCAGCGCGGAGGGGAGGACGCCGCCGAGCGGCTCGTAGTTCTGGGGCCAGGGCATGGGGAAAGTCAGAAGTGAGAAGGCAGAAGTCGGAAATCCGCGCGCGGATGTCACTCGATTCTGGAATGCAGCGCAGCATCAAACATCATGTCGCGCATCCGGCGCGTCGTTGTGCTTCCATCGCGGCGGCCACTTCTGCCTTCCCACTTCTTACTTCTGCCTTCCCGTGTCCCGCCCGCAGCGCATCGAGCTCCTCCTCTTCATCGCGACGTTTTTCGCGTTCGCGTATTTCCATCAAGGGGGCGGGTGGAACCAGAACTCGCGCTTCGCGGAGGTGCGCGCGATGGCGGAGCAGGGCCGTTTTGCGATCGACGATTTCCTGATCTACGAAGTCGATCCGGCGACGGAAGATCTGCGGCGCATCCCGATGCACAATGCGGAGTTCGAGATCGACGGGAAGAAGAAGCGCCTCGCATGGGTGGACATGACGTGGACGTTTTTCCCGGTGAATGAGCAGTCCACGGACACAAGCGCGCCGCTCGAGCCGATGGTCTCGCTCTGCGCCTCGGGCGATCTCGGCTACGTGCCGCACACCGGCCACTTTCATCCGAACAAACCGCCGGGCACGTCCTTCATCGCGCTGCCGGCGTACTGGATCCTCTATCAGGTTGAGCGCGCACTGGGAATCGATCCGGATCGCTGGTGGACGCTGACAATCAACTCCTGGATCACGACCATCTGTTCCGTGGGCCTGCTCTCGGCGCTCGGGTGCGTGCTCTTCTTCCGGCTCGCGTGCGAGTTCGCCGGCGGCGCGCTCTGGCCCGCCGCGGCGGCGACTCTCGCGTTCGCATTCGGGACGACGTTCTTTCCGTTCGGCACTCTCCTCTTCGATCACAATCTCACCGCGGTGCTGCTCCTCGCGGCGTTCTATTTTCTGCGGCGCGGGGCAGGGTGGCGCGGGCTTGCTGTCCGCGAAGAGACGGACTTCAAGTCCGCGCCACTTTTGCTCGCCGGCCTCTGCGCCGGGATGGCCGCGATCACCAATTACGTTGCCGCCGTCGCGGTTTGCTTCCTGGGATTGTATGCGCTCCTGGCCGCAAGCCCCGCGGTGAGATGGCGGCGCGCCCTCTTTTACTCCCTCGGCGTCATCCCGCCATTCCTGCTCATCTGCTGGTACGGCTGGGTGAATTTCGGCTCGCCCTTCAAGCTCGCGAACGACTTCCAGAATCCGCTCTTCAAGGATCCCAGCGGCGCGCTCGGGATGTTCCGGCTCTTTCAGTCTTCGGCGGATGTCAGCCAGTTCGCCTATGTCGCGACGGTCCTCACGCTCTCGCCGTATCGCGGCATCTTCATCCTCTCGCCGGTGCTCGTCATGGCCGTGTGGGGCGTCGTGGTGTGGCTGCGGGAAAAGACCTTCGTCGCCGAGGCCCGGCTGTGCCTTGCGATCTTCGGCTTCTTTTTCGTCGTGAACGCGAGCTTCAACGGCTACCACGGCGGCTTCTCCGCAGGCCCGCGCTACCTCGTGCCGGGGCTGCCATTTCTCGCGCTGCCGCTGGTGGTCGCGTTTTCCCGGCGACGAAGATTCACCGCAGTGCTCGCGGCGCTTTCCATCGCGCAGCAGACGCTGCTCACTGTCACCGACGCGCAGAATCCGCTCGCCGTCGGCGGCCACGCGCGCGACGACAGGCGGCAGGATTTTTTCAACAGCCTCGTGCTCGACTACGCCTGGCCGCTCTTCATCCACGAACAAGCGCGTCCGATGCTGGAGATCCTCCTGGGGCGGCATTTGGAAAAGGAACGCACCAAACTCGAAGAATCGAACACTCCGCCGGGCGAGATGGAAATGCTGCTTTCCGAGACCGAGCGCGAGCTGCGCGAAGCGATCGCGCGCGGGGAACCGAGCCCGTTCCTGCTCGCGGCAATCGAGGGTCCGGTGAGCGTGAATCCGATCGGGATCTTCGAGGGGCTGCTGGAGTTCCGGCACTTCCCGCCGCACAGCCAGCAGACGCGCTGGGCTTCCTTCAATGTCGGCGAATTTCTCTGGCCGCGCAGCCGCTGGTCGATGGTCCCGCTGCTGCTCGTCTCCGGCACCCTCAGCGTGTGGGTGCTCAGGCTGGCGCGGCGCGCGCCGGCGTAGAGCGAGTGTGCCGTCAGGCCACTCGCTACCGGGACGCGCCGATAG
>JBGSYE010000414.1:0-2181 GCA_041751075.1 Chthoniobacteraceae bacterium | reverse complement strand
CCCGATCGCGTCGGCCTCCGCGCCGCGGCCCTGGTGCTTGATGGCCTCGCGCAATTGCGCAACCTGCTGCTTGTCCGGCGCACCGTCCTCACTCAGCCCCGCCACGAGCTGCCGCGTGAGCGCGAGGTTCTTCTGGGCGGCTTCGTGATTCGGGTTGCGGGCGAGCGCGTCTTCGTAGGCTTCGACCGCATCGTTCCAGCGGAGCAGCGCCTGGAGGATATTCCCGCGGAGCACATGGTATTCGGCGACGTTCGGGATTTGCCGGATGGCGTAGTCCACCTTTTCGAGCGCCTCGTCGAATTTCCCGACGCGACTGAGGATGCGCGCATCCTCGTAAAAAGTGGGCGCGGTGCCGCGCAGCTCGGCCATCGCCGTCACGAGCTGCTCGGACTTCTCCTCCGCGACGCGCGCGCTCGCGACGGCCGAGTTTTTTTCCCGAGTGATCTGGAAAATGAAATAAACGCCGGCGCAGAGGAGGAGGAGGGCGAAGACCGAGAAGAGCACCATCTCGCGCTTGTGCCGGCCGGCAAAGAGCAGGCCGTGCTTGAGCACCGAAGCGCGCTCGGCCTTGGGCGCAAAGCCGCCCTGAAAGGCCGTGATGTCCGCCTGCAAATCCTCGACGGTCTGGTAGCGCTCGGCGGCATCGAGCTCCAGCGCCTTCATCGCGACGGCGGAGAGTCCGTCCGGGATGCGTCTGCCGGGACAGTGGTGAAAGACGATCTGATCGACTCCGGGCGTCGAGTCGTCCGCTTTCGACACCGCATTGAAGCTCGACGGCGGCGCGATCTGGCTGCCGAGGATTTTTTCCACCACTTCATGCACCGACTCGCCTTCCACCGGCGGGCGCAGGGTGAGGATGGTGTAAAGGATCGCTCCGAGCACGTAGATGTCGGTGCGCGGATCGATGCTGTCGAGCTCCCCGCGCGCCTGCTCCGGCGAGATGTAGGGCGGGGTGCCGACGATCAGGCCATTGAGCGTCTCGAAGCCGCGCAGATCGACGAACTTCGACGCCATCGCCTGGGCCTGCGCGGTGGTCTCGACGGACGTCTCGCGCCGGCCTGCCGTGATGTTTTTCGCCAGCCCCCAATCCATGACCAGCACTTCACCGAACGAGCCGATCATGATGTTCTCGGGCTTGAGATCGCGATGCACCACGCCCTTCGAGTGGGCGAAGGCCACGGCGTCGCAGACCTTCTGGAAAATGGTCAGCAGCGTGCCGAGCGGGTACTTCCCGACGATCCGCTCGGTGCCGTGGCGGATGCCGCGCAGGACGTCGTCGAGGGTGATGCCCTTGACGAATTTCATGGTGTAGAAAGTCTCGCCCTGCTCGTCGATGCCGAGCTCATAGACGGGGACGATGTTCGGGTGCTCGAGCTGCCCGGTGAGCTGCCCTTCGTCGATGAAGCGCAGCACATTCTCCCGCGAGAACTGCGTGCTCGTCTTCATCACCTTCATCGCGACGGTCCGCCGGATGCGGAGATCGCGCGCCTGGAGGATCACTCCCATGCCGCCGCGGTTCACGGTGGTGATGATCTTGTAACGCTTGCCCTCGAGTTGCTCGCGCACCGGGCCGAGGCCCAGATCCTTGTCCCAGAGCGCGGCGGCGAGCTGCTTGGCGGCGGATTCCTTGAGCCGGATGAAGAGCCGAGCCGCGCCGATCTGCACCTCCTGATCGAGCCGGACGCGGGTCGGCAGATGCACGACCTGGCCGTCAATGAAGACGCCGTGGCCGTCGCTCAGATCTTCGATGACGAGTTCGTAGGCATTGAAAGTGAGGCGCGCGTGATGCCGCGCCACCTCCTCCGCATCGACGACGATGGGGCAGCTCGGGTCGCGCCCGACGACGTATTCGCCGTGCTCGATGGCGTACTTCTGCGCGAGGTCGCCGCCGACATAGATCCACACTTCCGCGAGGATCTGCTCCGGGATGGCTGCGTCTTCCGGAGCAGTCAGATCAGGCTCGGGCATGGCGGGTGAGCAAGCGGTCACAGCAGGGGCAAGTCAAGCAGGAGTCAGACCGATGCGGGCGGACCCGGCGTGGGTTTCACCCAGCGATAAACCCCGCAACGCGCAAAGCGTTGGGCTGCGATTTGTGCTCCGCCCGCTGCGAGCCAGGCCCGCGCGTCGCGTCAGAGCGGCGGAGCGGGCGGAAGTCCCGGGACAGGCTCTGCGCCGGGCTGC
>JBGSYE010000413.1:0-3065 GCA_041751075.1 Chthoniobacteraceae bacterium | reverse complement strand
GCGCGGGCCGACGCTGCTCACGGAAGCCTTCGCACTCTCCGCGCCGGACCCCGCGGCAGGCCCGCGGGTGAAGGCGCTCAAGGATTCGCGGGTGACGATCGAGGGCCGGCAATTCCTCATCAAGACGGGCGATGTCTTTGCCCTGGTGGGTGTGCGCGGGGAAAAGGCCACCTTCCGCGCGCGGGATCTGCATATCGACCTGCCGGTCACGGCGGTGGAAATCCTCGAAGGAGTACAGGCCGGGAAGGTCGCATCCGCCACCCCTCCGGCGGAGACGCCTGAGCCCGCGCCGGCACCTGCGCCGGCCGTAGTGAAGGAGTCGGTCGATCCGGCGATCGCGAAAATCATCAAGAGCGCGCAAGACGAAGCGGTGCGCCGCTACCCCGCGCTCGGCATCGAGGGGTCGCGGGAAAACAACGTCTTCGTGACGACCTTCCGCGGCATCAAGGAAAGTGGCGATGGCGAGTTCTTCAACAATCCCGAGTGGCCGCTGGAACTCGCGGAACTTCTCGCCAAACGCCAGGGCTGGTTGCGCGACGACATCCCGGCGAATCGCGCGCCGCTGCTCCCGGAACCATCCTCCCAGCGGGAGCCGCAGCTCCCGGTGCTGGCGGACTGACCGCGAGCGGTGCTCCAGCGACCGAATCCGCCAAAGGTGGTTTTTATGGCGAGGATGACGTTGGCCGAAGCCAATGACCCGACGCAAAATCCACCGGCAATCGGCCCGCGCGCCCGGTGCTGGCGGCATCGCGGCTGCTCATTCGGATTCACATAGATGCAGTTCGAATACTCGGAATACCAGGATCAGCTTCTCCGGGGGCTCGCCCATCGGATGAACAACATCCTGACCCTCTTTCACGGTTACCTCGGCCTGCTCATGGAGAGCAAGAAGCTCGACGATCGCGAGCGCGAAGGGCTCACGCGGATCACCAGCGGAGCGCGCGCCGCGACCGAACTCATCGACCGCACTCACTCGCTGGTGCGGGCCGGCGATGGGACGGAGCGCGAGGTCGATCTCGGGGTTCTGATCCGCCTGCTGCAGCCTTCCTTTGCCTCCCGCCTCGGGCCGAAGACGCAGCTCGTGCTCGATGTGCCCGAGAAGCTCCCGATCGTCTGCGCCGACACCAGCCGCCTGCGTACGGCGATCGTCGAACTCGTCCGCAATGCGACCGAAGCGACGCTCGCGGGTGGAAGCGTCCGGGTGAGCTGCCGGCGAATTCCTGCTCCGCCTGGGCGAAAAAGCGGGACGCATTTGCCGTGGATCGCATTGCGCGTCACTGACGATGGCACGGGCGTGCCGCGGCGGATCGCCGATCGGTTGTTCCATCCTTTCGTCACCACGAAGACGCATCAGGACTCCGCGGGGCTCGGGCTCACGCTGGCGCTGACCTTTGCCCGCCAGCAAGGCGGCGACATCGAGTACGAGAGCCGGCCCGGCGAGACGTGGTTCGAGATGCGGCTCCCGGGGCGGCGGTGAATCTCGCGCCTGCGCGAGGGGCGCTATCCGCGCGGCGTGCCGATCGAAAAGCGGAACGTCGAGCCGGCGCCCGGCGCGGATTCGATCTCGATCGTGCCGCCGTGGCGTTCGACGATCTTTTTGCACACCGCGAGTCCGATGCCCGTGCCCGGGTATTCTTCCCGGCTGTGCAGACGCTGGAAGATGGTGAAAATGCGGTCGAAATGTTTCGGATCGATGCCGATGCCATTGTCCCGCACCGCAAAGTTCCAGCAGCGCCCGGCGGGCTCCGCGGAGATGTGGATGCGCGGCAGTCCGCTGCCGCGAAACTTGATCGCATTGGCGATGAGATTCTGCAGGAGCTGCGCGATCTGGACGGGATCGGCGGTGACCGTGGGCAGCGGATCGTGGGTGATCTGCGCGCCACTCTCCTCGATGGCGATCTTCAGATTGCTGAGCACGGAGACGAGCACGGCCCCGCAGTCCGTCGGCACAAAAGGCCTGACCCGTGTGCCGACCCGTGACCAGGCGAGCAGATCCTCGATCAGCACCCGCATGCGATTCGCGCCATCGACGGCGAAGCCGATGAACTTTTCCCCATCCTCATCGAGGCGCCCCTGGCAGCGGCGCTGGAGCAGGCCGAGGTAGCTCGTGACCATGCGCAGCGGCTCCTGGAGATCGTGCGACGCGACCGAGGCGAATTGATCGAGCTCGGCGTTCGAGCGCTTCAGTTCGCTGGCCGTGCGGGCGAGCGCTTCATTCGCCGCCTTGTGATCGGTGATGTCGCGCGCCGCTGCGTAGATCTGCGGGCTGCCGGCGGGCGCCGTCGCCCGCCAGAGCAGCCACTTGTAGGATCCGTCGCGACAGCGGTAGCGATTCTCAAACCAGATCGTGTCCTGCCGCTCAGACAGCTTCTGCGCCTCCGCGATGGTGGCCTCGCGATCGTCGGGATGCACGAAACTCAGGTAGGGCTCCCCCAGCAAATCCGCCATCGGGTGGCCGAGGGTCTTTTCCCAGGCGGCATTGATGCGTTTGAAATAACCGTCCATCCCCGCGATGCACATCATGTCGAGCGAGAGTTCGAAGAATCGGTGCAGCTCGCCGTCCGAATCCGATTGCTGGAGGTTTGGGGTGTTCACGCGGAGTGTCAGGTCGCAATCAATCCTGCCGCGCAGCGTCCCAGAGCGCCCGCTAGTGTCAATCCTCCGTGCCGGACCCTAGCAGGTAGGCCACGAGATCGTGAAAATCAGGCGGCGGGAGCTGAGTCTCGAAGATCGGCGGCATCAGCGAAGACCTCGACTTGGACTGCGAGCGGATGGAGGACTTTGCGAAGGTCGCGTCTTTCCCAGCGGCGTCGGTGAGGGTGAGCGTATCGCCGCCATCGCGCACATTCGCGCCGACGAAGCTCTGGCCGCCGTGCGTCTCGATGCTCGTCTGGTGGAAGGCCGGATCGACGTTGCGCTGCGGGTCGAGGATGTCCTCGATGAGCCGCTGCACGCCGCGCGCGGAGACGCCGTCGAGGTTCGGTCCGACATTGCCGCCGGCATTGCGGAAGCGATGGCAGACGGCGCAGTGCTGCTGGAAGACTTGCGCGCCGTGCGCGGCGTCC
>JBGSYE010000412.1:0-8172 GCA_041751075.1 Chthoniobacteraceae bacterium | reverse complement strand
AGATCGCCCTCGCGCAGGCGACGCGGGCCGCCGGCATGCCGATGCTCGGCCTGTGCCTCGGTGCCCAGCTCATGGCCGCGGCGTACGGGGGGGAAGTCTTCGCCAACACGGAGAGAGAGATCGGCCTCCACGAAGTGCGCTTCACCCCCGCTGCCGAGCGCGACACCCTCTGGCACGGCCACACCGCGCCCTTCCACCCCGTCCACTGGCATCGCGACACCTTCACCCTGCCGCCCGGCGCCGAGCTGCTCGCCTCCTCAGCGCTCACGCAGCACCAGCTCTTCCGCCTCGATGAGGCGCTCTACGGCTTCCAATTCCACCTCGAGATCGACCTGCCATCGCTCCGCGCGATGATCGCCGAGGACGAGACGCCGCTCCGCCGCTACGGCATCGACCCCGCCGCCTTCCTCCGCGACGGCGCCGGGCATCTCCCCGCCGTCGAACGCACTGCGCAGATCGTCTTTGCCCGTTGGGCCGCGCTGCTGCGCTGAACCGTGACAATGCGATGGGGCGTTTTTTTTGAAAACGCAGAGACGCAGAGGACGCAGAGAAGGATTTGGCAACGGGGTCGCTCACCGTGGTGGCCGCTCCCAAGGTCTCCTCTGAGGCCGCTGTGCCTCTGCGTCTCTGCATAAAAAAAAAACGCAACTGCATGCGTCCGGGTGAGGCGCGCCTAGCCAGCCGGCGACCAGAGGCGGTGGCGTATGAACCGCCAAAGTTTTCCCGGCCAGCGGCTGTCCATGCACGGGCGCTCGACGAGGAGGAAAAAGGTGACCGCGACGAGCCCCACCGCGGGGACGCCGATCGCGGCCAGGGCGAGGATTCCCCGCGGGAAGTCGAGAGCCGGCGCGATCTTCCAAAGGACGCGATCCAGCAGCACCAGCAGCGGATAATGCAGCAGATAGATCGAGTAGCACATCCCGCCGATCGCGGTGATCCACGGGTGGGAGAAGCAGCGGCGGAAGACCACGCTCCGAAACACGAAAAAATAGAAAGCCGCGATGAGGAACGCGAGGAGCCTGGGGCGCTGGTCCGGGGGTACCGGCCACGCCCAGATCGCCAGAAACGCCGCCAGCGCCAGCAAATCGTAGCGCAGCGCCGCGCGCGGCTGGCGGACGATCACGTCGAGATACACATCCGCGAGGAGAAAGCCGGCGGCGAAATACTGGACGAAAGCCGGGATGGTGATCTTCGCCACATGGGCGGTCCACGGAATCCACGGCCAGAGCAGCACGATGGCGAGCAGCACGCCGCGCCGAGCCGCCGCGGGCAGGCGGAAGACGCCGACGAGCAGCGGCACCAGTACGTAAAACTGCACCTCGACCTCCAGGGTCCAGGTCACCCCATTCAAGACCGGCTGCCGGCCGAACCAGAGATCGTGCGAGTAGAAAAGCCGGGCGATGAAGCTCGGCAGATACTCGTCGCGGGCCATATCGGCCTCGCCGAGGAGCAGCGACGCGAGCGTGAAACCGATGAGACACAACAGGTAGGGCGGCTCGAGCCGGGTGAGCCGGCGCAGATAGTAGCGTTTGATCGGCACCGCCGGCCCGTCATGGACGAGATGCCGGACAAAAGGCAGCGCCAGGATGAAGCCGCTGATGACGAAGAAAAATTCCACGCCATAGGTGCCGCGCTCCAGCAACACCGAGGCGTGCGAGGTGGCCTCATCGAGGGCCAGGCCCCGGACCTCGTTGCCTGTGAAGACCAGGACGATGTGCGCGAGGACCACCGCGGCGATCGCCAGAAAGCGGAACCCATCGATCTCCGGGAGGAATCTTCCCGAGGAAGTAATTCGGCGCAGACGATCGGGCAGGGAGGGATTCATGGTCTGGCCGTCTGTTTGCGAATGGGCGGGATGCTCAGCGGTTCCTGGGGGTGCTGTCGAGCCACCACCGCGCAACGCGCCGAATTCCTTCTGTCCTCGGAACGATTCTCGTGCATCTTCGCCGCCGCCCATGCGCGATTTTTCCTCCCAGATCCACTGGCTGAACGCACGGCTCCACATCGTCGTAGCCATCATCGTGGCGCTGCTGGTTTCGGTCGGATTCGGGATCTCCGCGGGCGAGGGCGATTTCCGGTTCGTCTATATCGCACTTTTTGGAGCGGCGGTGGCCACGATCATGGTCATGCTCGGGGAAAAATACTGGCTGCTCGTTCCCTTCTCGCTGACGTCCCAGTTGCCGGCCATTCCGATGATGGGAAAGGTGGTCGATCTGCCGGAGCTCATCATCACCGCCTGCACGCTCACCTTTGCGGTCCGCTTCGCGCTCCGGAAACAGAAGTTCACGCTCTTCCACGCGGCCTTCACGCCGATCCTGCTCTACATCGCCTGGGTCGGAATGATCTTTGCGGGCAACCCGGTCGGCTTGGAAGCGATGGGCGCGGACACCGGCGGCGCCCGCTTCTACGCCAAGCTGCTCCTGGCCTTCGCGTCCTTCCTCATCCTGGTCAACCAGCGGATCACCGAGCGCGACTGCCGGACCATCGTGATCCTTGCGCTGGTGGGATCGGCGCTTTCCACCGGCAATAGCATCCTGACCTACTTGCGTCCGTCGGCGGAGAATCAGCTCGCCGCGGCTGCCAGCCTCGACCCGGATGCTTTCTATACCTGGCACCAGAGCATCGCGATCGTCCCGCTCATGGTCGTCATGATCCTGCTGTCGCGCTTTCGTTCGAGCGAACTCTTTTCCCTCCACCGCCTAGGTCTCCTGGCGCTGATGGTGGCGTGTTGCATCCTCATCCTGCTCAGCGGCAAACGCGCGGCCGTCGCCGCCATCCCGCTCTCCTTCGTCGCGGCCGCTTTTATCCGGAAGGAGTATGGATTCGTGCTTTTCTGGTTGGCCAGCGCCGTGGTCGTGCTGGCGGCGGTCGTCACTTTGCACGGCACCCTCTTCACCCTCCCGATGGCGACGCAGCGGGCACTCTCGTGGCTGCCGGGTCGCTGGGATCCGTCGCTGGAGAACATGCAGGGCGGAAAGGATGAATTCCGCGAAGGATTGCGCGAACTGGCGATTGAGAAGATCAAGCGCGATCCCTGGGTCGGGAAGGGATATGCGGTAGATCGCGTGCTTGCCGCTCGGCTCGCGTCACTTCCGGGGTTTGGGACCGAGAAGCTCGTGCTCATGATGGCGGCAGGGTCTTCGTGGCACAATACTTGGCTGGGCTACGCAGCGGATTTTGGGATCCCCTTATCCGTGCTCCAGGCGGTGATCTATTGCTATGTCGTGTGGATTGGGTGGAAATTGCTGAAACGCCTCCCTCTGAATTCGATGCATCAGACCGTGGTCTTTTACGTGGTTCTTCACACCATCCGCGACATCGGTGGGAGCCACTACGAGGGCCACAGTTCGGTCGGGCCATTCCTCCGTTGGTGGATGTACGGCATCGTCGTCTCCCTCGCGCTCCATACCCGGCAAGCCCCATCGGACGATGCTTCTTCACCGCTGGAGCGCGCGGAAGATCCGTCTCCACGGGCGCCTGGCTCGCGGGAAGCGCGCCGGCCGCCGCTGGCCGCCGCGCCGGCCTTTCGGAGGACATCGCACCCTCGTGCATGAAGACCATGTGGTCTCGCGAGCAGCGGCGTGGGCAGCCGATCCGTCTCGCCTGATCTGAATGGATGCCGCGCCACTCAAGGTCGCTTGGATCGCCGATTTCCCCGTCGAGTGGCTGGCCGACGCTCCCGCCGAGCTTCGGGAGGCCGGGCGCGGGCATCCGGCGACCTGGCAGTCTGTCCTCCTCGCGGAGTTTGAGAGGCGGACGGACCTGGAGCTGCACATCCTGGCGTTGCGAAAAAGTGTCGCGCGCGATCTGCGGTTTGAGCGGAATGGGGTCACCTTTCATGTGCTCAAGACTCCCGGAGGCCTGCGCGCGCCATCCCTTTTTTGGGTGGATACCGTGGTGCTTCGGAGGGCTCTGCGGGGAATCCAGCCTGCCCTGCTTCACGCCTGGGGCACGGAGCGCGGCGCCGGGCTCGTGGCGTCGCGCCTCGGCCGCCCGTACGTCGTCACCATCCAGGGCTTGCTCACATGGTACGCGGAGTTGGTGCCGCAGAGTCTCTACCATCGCTTCGCCACTTTGTTCGAGCCCCTCACGCTTCGCCGCGCGCGTTTCGCCACGACGGAGGCCGCTTTTTCGGCGCGTTATCTGCGAGCCCGCTATCCACAGCTCGCCGTGCATCAGGTCGAGCACGCGCCGCACTGGCTCTTTCACCGCATCGAACGCCGGCCCCAGACGCAGCCGCTCCGCTTCATTTCGATCGGCACGCTTGGGCATCGCAAAGGCAGCGATCTCTTGCTGCGCGCGCTCGATCAGCTTCGTCCGGAGATCGACTTCCAGTTGATCCTGATCAGCGAATCCAGCCGCGATTTCCTTCGCACCGTCGAACCGCAGGTCTCGTCGGAACTTTGGGATCGCGTCGCATTCAAGCCGAATCTGACGCCTGCGGAGATCGCGGCAGAGCTTGCGACGGCGACGGTGATGGTCATGCCCACGCGCGCCGACACCAGCCCGAATGCGGCGAAGGAAGCCGTCGTCGCGGGCCTGCCCATCGTCGCCAGTGAGATGGGCGGCATCCCGGATTACGTTTTCCCCGAGCGCAATGGGCTGCTCTTCCCCTCCGGCGACCTGCCCGCGCTGGTGCGCCAGCTCCGCGCCGCCTGCGGGCATCCGCTCTTCTCCAGGGGGCAGGTGGACGAAGCTACGCTGCGGCAAACCCGCGAATATCTCTCCCCGGCGCGGATGGGGGAAAGCTTCGCCGAGGTGTATCGAGCCGTGGCTTCCGCCGCTCCGCAGTCCACGATTGCATGATCCGCCTGGCTCTCGCGCTCGAGTACCCGCTGATGCAGCAGGGAGGCACCGAAGTGCTGGTCCGCGAATTCATCCGCGCGTTCGGCCCGCACAGCGACCTGACGCTGGTGTCCGGCGATCCCGATCGCAGCGCTCTGCCGGAGGAATTTTCCCGCCTCATCGCGGCCCACCTGCCTTGGAGCGTCCAGGCGAAGCACCCCGCCCAGGCCGCGCGCCATCTCGCCGATCGCCTCCAGCAGCGCAACCCCGCACTCATCCACTGGCATCTCGGCTTCACCTACGCATGGCGCGGCAATCGGTTCTGGCAATCGCCCATCTACCACGCCGCGAAACGCGGCACTCCCAGCCTCTGCACCACGCATTCCGCGACCGAATTCCTCGACAGCAATTGCGATCTGTCCCGCCCCGCCTGGCAAAAGTCGTTCATCCTTCTCCGGGCATGGCCGAGCCGGATCCTCGCGATGCGCAGGGTGCGGCGTGAGGTCTGCGTGTCCAGACATGATCAAGCGCGATTGCGTGCGCATTTTCCTCCTCTGCGCGGCAAAGTCTTGAAGGTGTACCATTCGCTGCTGCGCGCTGAAGACGCGGAGCCGTGGCTCGAGAGCCGGGAAAAGTCGGTCCTGTGCGTCGGCACAGTCGGGGGACGCAAATCGCAGCACGTTCTCGCCGAAGCCTTCAGCCGCATCGCCTCGAAACATGCCGACTGGCATCTCGACATCGTCGGCCGTCCGCTAGGGGAGGGCGAGGTGCAGCGCATTCGCGATCTGGCCGCGCTGCACCATGCCCAAAGCCAGGTGCGGCTGCACGGCAGCATGAGCCATGAGGACGTGTGTGCGCGAATGCGGCGGGCGGCGATTTTCGCCCTGCCGTCGCTGCACGAGGGACTGGGTTTGTCTTTGCAGGAAGCCCTCTTCCACGGCTGCGTCGCCGTGGGCAGCCGGGTCGGCGGCATCCCGGAGCTCATCGACCATGAACAAAACGGCCTGCTGGTCCCGCCGGGAAATGTCGGGGAGCTGGCCGTGGCGCTGGAGCGGCTGATGTCCGACGATGCGCTGCGGGCGCGGCTCGCCACGCGGACGCGTGGCTCGATCGTCGAGAAGGGCATGACCGCTCCCGCGATGATCGAAAACTACCGACGGATCTACGAAGAGCTTCTCTCGAGCGGCGGGCACCCGGGGGTGTTTTTGTCCGAGCTGCCGCGATGAATCGCCTGAGCCGTTTTCGGAGGAGCGTCGTCTCCGGCTACGCGGTGCTGGGTGCAAATGTCCTGTATTCCCTGGCCTCCGTTCCCATCGCTCTGCATTACCTCGGCACCGAGGAGTTCGGGCTCTGGGCCATGGCCATGCAATTGGCCGGCTACCTGCAACTCATCGATCTCGGCATGTCCGGCGCGATCTCGCGCATCCTCATCGACCACAAGGACGAGCCCGCGGGAGGGGAATACGGCGGAATCCTCAAGACGGGGATGATCGTGCTGGGCCTCCAGGCGCTCATCGTCGCGGTCGCGGGCTGTGCCATCGCTTTTGTCTTCGCCGGATACTTGAATGTCGATCACTCGCTGGTTCCCACTTTCCGCAATGTATTCTGCTGGCTCAGCCTCAGCACGGCGCTCGGCTTTGCGACCAAACTGGCGTCGCACATTCTCACGGCGCACCAACGCAATGACCTCATCAATTACTCCCACGTGGGTCTCTTCGCGATCAGCTTCGCGGTCCTGTGGCTTGGGTTTCACGCTGGCCTCGGGGTGTACAGTCTGGCGCTCGCCTCGACCGCCGGCGTGCTCCTCTCGGCGGCCATCGCCTGGTGGGCGTGCCATTCACTGCGGCTCTTTCCGGAGCGCGGCGCGTGGGGTAAGGTGCGCGCCAGCCGCATCAAGGAGCTGTTTCTCTTTGGCAAAGACTTGTTTCTGCTCGCTCTGGGCACCCAGTTGGTCATGGCCAGCCAGACGATCCTGATCACCCAGGTGCTCGGTCTGCAGGCGGCGGCGACTTGGAGCGTCTGCACGCGGGTTTATTCCATGCTCTCGCTCTTCGTCTGGCGGCCTTTCGATATGTCGTGTCCGGCATTGTCGGAGATGGCCGTGCGCGGGGAGACAGGACGGATTCGCCACCGCTTCCGGTCGCTCGTTATTCTCACCCTGTCGCTGAGCGCCGCGGCGGCAGTCGTTTTTGCCACCTTGAATCAGGCATTTGTCAGCGTCTGGACCCAGGGCCGCATCGCGTGGCCCGTCTCCAATGACCTCCTGCTCGGCATGCAACTTATCATCATCAGCGTGGTACATTGCCATTGCAGTTTCCCCGGCATTATCAAACAGATCGGCGCGATGCGTTATGTCTATTTCCTCGAAGGATTTGCCTTTGTGCTGCTCGGGTATTTCACGACGGGTTCTTGGGGAATGACGGGGACCATCGTCGCGGCGCTCATCTGTGCCGTGTGTGCCAGTGGCGCGTACGGCCTTTGCCGGACGCGAACGCATTTCGATATGGCGTGGGTGGAGGTGCTCTGGCGATGGAATGCGCCGGCAGCGCGAGTGCTCGCGCTGGCGGCGCCTCTGGCGTTCGGGACATGGTATGCGACCCAGCCCCTGGCGCCGGTGCTGCGCTTGGTAGTGGGCATGGTTTTCCAGGCTCCGCTTTGCGCGATGATTTTCCTGCGTTTCGGATTGGAGCGTGAACTCCGCGTCGAGTTCGTCGCACATGTGCCGCCCGGCTTTCGGCGGGTGACCGGGTTGGTTTTGGGCACGGTATGATCGGGGGCCGCCATCGCGTCCATCCCGAAGCGGAGCACCCCTGCCGGAATCTGCCGCCTGGGTTTCGCTGTAGCGTGCCGCGATCGGATCCGCAATTTCTCAATGCCTACATGCTCCAGGCGACGCTGGTCCAGTGCGGCCCGTATGTGCGCGGCTCGCTCCTCGACGTGGGCTGCGGCCTTCGCCCTTATGAAAAGAGTTACTTTGCCGGCGCATCCAGTTACCTCGGGTGCGACTATCTTTCCGATCGATCGCGGCCGGATGTGGTGGCGCCCGCGGACAACCTGCCCTTCGCTGCGGAGTCCTTCGACACCGTAGTCAGCACGGAGGTGCTGGAGCATGTTCCCGACCCGCCCAAGGCGCTCCGTGAGATGCACCGCGTGCTGCGACCGTCGGGACACTTGATACTGAGCACGCCGATGTTTTGGCCGCGCCACGAGGTTCCATACGACTTCTACCGGTACCCGTACGATGGGCTGCGTTTCCTCGTCGAGGGTGCCGGCTTTCGTATCGTGCGGATGTTCACCCGGGGAGGCTCCTACGCGTTCCTCGGCCAGGCCATCCATCACACCGTCCCGCACCTGCTGCCGACGCGATTCGCCATTCCGGTGATCAAT
>JBGSYE010000411.1:0-4841 GCA_041751075.1 Chthoniobacteraceae bacterium | reverse complement strand
GACACACCCGCAATCCGTGGGATACCTCGCGCATTCCCGGCGGTTCCAGCGGCGGTTCCGCGGCGGTGGTCGCAGCGGATGAAGCCTTCGCCGCGCTCGGCTCGGATACCGGCGGCTCGATCCGCCAGCCCGCGGCGCTCTGCGGCTGCGTCGGCGTGAAGCCAACCTATGGACGCGTCTCGCGCTTCGGCCTGATCGCGTTTGCCTCATCGCTGGATCAGATCGGCCCCTTTACCAAAAACGTGCGCGACGCCGCGCTGCTGCTCGACGCCATCTCGGGCCGCGATCCGCAGGATTCCACGAGTCTCGACGAGCCGGTGCCGGATCACGGCGCGCTGCTCGCGCGCGATCTGAAGGGCGTGCGGCTCGGGATGCCGCGGGAGTACTTCATCGACGGCATCGACCCGCAGGTGGATGCGGCCGTGCGCGCTGCGGTGCGGCACTACGAGGGGCTCGGCGCGGAGATCGTGGAGGTGTCGCTGCCCAATACCGAGCACGCGGTCGGCGTCTATTACATCATCGCCACCGCGGAGGCGTCGGCGAATCTGGCGCGCTTCGACGGAGTGCGGTACGGCCACCGGGCAGCGGACGTCGCGAATCTACTGGATCACTATGGCCGCACGCGGGAGCAAGGCTTCGGCCCGGAGGTGAAGCGGCGGATCATCCTCGGCACCTACGTGCTCAGCTCCGGCTACTACGACGCCTTCTATCTCCGCGCGCAGAAGGTCCGGACGCTGATCCGGCGCGACTTCACGCAGGCATTTGAAAAGGTGGACGCGATCATTTGCTCCACGTCGCCCGAGGTCGCATTCAAAGCCGGCGACCGCACCGACGATCCGCTCAAGATGTACCTCGCCGACATCTTCACCATCGCTACGAACCTCGCCGGCATCTGCGGCCTCAGCGTGCCGTGCGGCTTTGCGGACGTGGACGGGCGGCGCCTCCCCATCGGCCTGCAACTCCTCGGCAAGCCCTTTCACGAACCGCAACTCCTCCAGATCGCGCACGCCTACGAGCAATCCACCGACTGGCACAAGGCGCGGCCGCTCCCGAGTTTGTAGCGCCGGTCTGTGACCGTCGCTTGAATCCGTGGGCGGAGGCGGCGCGGAGCAGCGGAGGCGGGCCACCTTTCCCCGCGGAGGCCAGCGACGGTCATAGACCGACGCTACAGACGGCACCCCACCTGCTACGCTCTTCCCGAGCTGCCCGGAAAACCCTTGCGGGCACGCCCGCTTCGATGCCCTGCCTGCGAATCAAGATCCCCGGTCGCGCCGAGGAGACGCACTCCGTCTCGGGCGACCGCGTGACCATCGGCCGGCGGCCGGAGAATACGATCCAGATTCTCGATCCCAGCGTCTCGGGCTTTCACGCCGAATTGATCGCAACCCACGGGCACTATCGGCTGCGGGATCTGCAAGCCACGAATCGGTGCCTCGTCGGTGGCCAGGAAATCGCCGAGTATCACCTCCGCGAGCGCTGCCATGTCTCCTTTGGCAGCGTCGAGTGCGACTACGATCCCGCGGGGGATGCAGGCACGATCGAGACGGCCCTGAGCCCTGCGCGGATGGAGCAGGACCTCGTCTTTCTGCGTTCGGAGAATGCCGAGTTGCGGGAGCGAATCCGCACGCTCGAACGCCGCATCGACATCCTGGGTAGCGCGCAGCTTTTCAGCGACAGGCGCAACCAGAAACACGCCTCTCCCGCCATGGATCGGGACCACACTGCAACCATCGAAGCCGAACTCGAGAACACCCGCGAGGAACTGGCCATCGCTCTCCGCGCGCGAGACGCCGCCCGGGCCGCCGCCGGCATATTGCACTCGGAGAAGACCTCCATCCTCCGGGAAATCCGCGCCAGCGAGATCCAGCCCACGCCGTGGACGCCGGCAGACAGCCTGGCGAGGGAAACGCAGCAGCGACCGAGCTGATTTTTACACGGAATGGCGGGCGCGCGCTTGCCGGCGCCGAGATCGATCCTCATCTTCCGCCGCGATGCAGACCATTGTGATTGGCCACCGGAATCCCGACATGGATTCCATTTGCTCGGCGCTCGCCTACGGCGAACTGAAGAAGCTCTCCGGCGACCCGAATGTGATCGCCGCCCGCGCCGGCGCGACGAACGAGCGAATCGACTTCGTGCTGAAAAAATTCGGCGTCGAAGCGCCGGAACTCATCACCGACCTCTCGCCGCGAGTCGCCGACGTGATGGAATCGCACGTCCTGAGCGTCCGGGCGGATTCGCCGGTGTACGACGCGCTGCAATTGATCGACCAGTACCGCCTCCGCGGGCTTCCAGTGGTGGATGAAAGCGGCCGCTGCCTCGGCCTGCTGAATGCATTCATGATCGGCCACTACCTCTTCCCGCCGCGGGAAGAGGCCGCCAGCGCGCGCAGCATCAAGGCTTCGCTCGCCGATGTCGTCACGACCTTCGGCGGCGCGCTCCTCACCGGTGCGCTCTCCGCCGAGCCCACGGAGCTGCTGCTCCTGGTCGGCGCGATGGCTCAGAACTCCTTCAATCCGCGGATCGAGCAATATGCCGGGCGCAACGTCGTCGTCCTCGTCGGCGACCGTCCACACATTCAGATGCTCGCCATCCAGGCGCGCGTCCACGCCGTGGTCGTCACTGGGAATTTCGCGGTGGATGAGCAAATCCGCGCCGCGGCGCGCGCCGCGAATGTCACGATGATCCGCTCGCCGCACGACACCGCCACGAGCGTGCTCCTGGCGCGCGGAGCGGTGCGCGTCTCGCAGATGATCGAGACGGAATACCAGAGCTTCCGGGCGGACACCCTGCTCGAAGAAGCCCGGCGCCTCGCCGCAAACAGCGCCGGCTTCATCTTTCCCGTCCTCAACGACGACGGCCTGCTCGTGGGGGTGCTCTCGAAGTCCGACTTCCTGAAAAAAATCCCGCGCCAGCTCATCCTGGTCGATCACAATGAACTCGCCCAGGCCGTGCGCGGCGCGGACCGGGTGCCGATCGTGGAAATCCTCGACCACCACAAGCTCGGCGGCTTCTCCAGCTCCGAGCCCATCCTGCTCTGGAATAATCCCGTCGGCTCGACGAGCACGATCGTCTCGCTCTGCTATCGCCAGCTCGGCGTCCCGATCCCGCCACCCATTGCGGGACTGCTCATGTCCGGACTTATCGCGGATACGCTGAACCTCACGTCACCCACCACCACCACCATCGACTGCGACGCGCTCGACCGCCTGTCGAAGATCGCCGGCGTCGATCCGGATCAGCTCGCGAGGGAAATCTTCAGCGTCGGCTCGCCGCTGCTCACGATGACGCCCGAGCAGGCCATCACCGCCGACTCAAAGCCCTATGCCGAGAATGGCAGCCGCTTCAGCGTGGCTCAGGTCGAGGAGCTGACCTTCGTGCATTTCGAGGAAAAGCGCGACGCGCTGCTCGCCGCGCTCGATGCCAGGTGCCAGCGCGACGGCCTGCTCTTCACAGCGCTGCTCGTCACCGACATCAACGACCAGAACAGCCTGCTCCTGGTTCGCGGAGACGAGAGATTCCTCGCGACCATCCATTACCCGCAGCGCGCCCCTTTCATCTGGGAACTCGCGGGCGTCGTCTCGCGGAAGAAGCAACTGCTGCCCTATCTCTTGCAGTGCCTGGAGCACTTCGGGCCGGAAAATTCCAAGCTCGATAAACCAAATTCCAAGTAAGGGCCAGGAACCAAAGGGGGGAAAATTTCAAGCGCAGCTTCGCTGACCGATCCTCCAGATTAGCGACCCGCTTCCTTGAAATTTCTCCGGCTTGAAGTTTGAACCTTACTTGGAATTTGGCTCCTGGTTCTTGGAAATTTTTTCACGCCGCCCGCCACACCGCCAGTTCTCCGATCCCGGGCCGATCGGTGAGCAACTCGTGCGGGCCGAATTGCGACTTGTAGGCGGTCGAAGGACACCCCGCGATCCGATAGCCGAGATAAACAAACTCACGCCTGCGCTGCCGCGCCCACTCCACCTCGAAAAGCACGCTGGCCACTCCGAGCGAGAGCCGCGCGACATCCGGATGGTAGTAGAAGTACACGGAACTCACCGCCCCCGGCGTCTCATCGACGAGTCCCACGGCCACGAGGCGGTCGCCCTCGTAGTAGTCGAGTTCCCGCGCACACGGATGCGGGATGCAGTAGGCGCGGTGGTATTGTTCGAGCGTGAGATCATTCGACTGCCATCCGCGCGTCTGCTCCCGCATCGCGTGCCAGGCCCGGTAGAGCTCCAGTCGCTCGCCATCCGCCACCGGGTCGCGCGTGATGACCCGCAGACCAGCACATTTTTTCCACGCGCGTCGCTGGCTCTTCGTCTGGGCAAAATTCGTCACTGGTATCCGGAGCGACACGCACTCCATGCACTGCATGCAGACGGGACGGAAATACGCCGCGCCGAAGCGGCGCCAGCCGCGCTCGAGGAGATGCTCCATCTCCGCCGCCGAGACATCCGTCATGAACCGGTACTCCGTGGTGGCGTGCAGCCCCGGCAGATACGCGCATGGCTCGGACTCCGCGGGCAGGTGGAGATGAAGCTCGGCCATGGTTGCGGAGAAACGTGGTCTGCTCCGGCTCCGGCTCAAGTCGGAATTTGTAGAGCGGCTTACCGCACCGCGGGCTCGCTCACATTCCCCGCACGATCGACCGCGCGGATGGCGAAGGCGTCGCATTCGGGGAGCTTCATCTCGAGGATTGCGGCCGGAAGGAGCCGGCTCATCCACTTTCCTCCCGCCCGCCACTGCGCGAGCCACCAGCGCGGCGCGGCTCCGCTCTGCGTGCGCCACTCGAGAGTGGCGCCGGATTTTTGCAGGATGGGCCGCTCGGGCGGCGACATGCCCAGCCACGG
>JBGSYE010000410.1:0-5457 GCA_041751075.1 Chthoniobacteraceae bacterium | reverse complement strand
CGGCGAGGCGCCAGTCGCGATAGGCTTCGCAGAGGATCCAATCGAGTTCTTCGCAGCCGACGACCACGCAGCGCTCGACGGCACCGAGGTCGAGCAGTTGCTCCGCCATCTTCAGTGCAGCGAGGCCGACGGTGGCGTCGCCCACGAGCGTGTAGCTCGGGCCGTCGATGCCGAGTTGCGCGGCGAGGTGGCTTGCGGGCGCGTTGTGGACGGTTTCGGGAAAGAGCAGGGGACTCGCGGCATTCGCGCCTTGCTTCACGATCTGGTCGTAGAAGCGCCGCGTGTAGATCACGCCTCCGTCGCCGATGGCAAAGATGAGCGCGGTGCTCGCGGCGAATTCCGGGGTGACCTTCAGTCCGGCGTGCTCGATCGCGGCAAGGCCGGCGGCGACCGCGAAGTAGCTGATCGCGCTCGACCGCCGCAGCCGAGGCTGGCGGCTCAGTGCTTCCACCGACTTCGGAGGCACCGGCAGATGCAGGTGAGTGCTCCCGGTTTCGGGATTATCGAGAAGCTGTGGCTCGGCGCGTTCGCCGCGCAGCACACGCGTCCACACTTCTTCGAGACTCGTCCCGTGCGGTGTGACCCAGCCGTAGCCGGCGATGTGGGCGAGTCTCTCCTCTGGCATCGGGGTGTGAGGCTGCCAGCGTGGCGCGGAGAGGATCGCTGGGCTTTCGGACATCCGGGCGGACTGCGAGTCCGCCCCGCGTTCGATCACGAGACTCGCGTTGGTGCCGCCGAAGCCGAAGGAGTTCGAGAGCACGCACCGCGACTCTGCCGCGCGCGATTCATTCGCAACGATGTCCAGCGGCCAGGCGGGATCGAGCTCCGTGAAGTTGATATTGGGCGGCAGAAAGCCGTCCCGCATCGCGAGGATCGAGAAGACCGCCTCGATCGCGCCAGCGGCGCCGAGCGAATGGCCCATCATCGACTTGGTGGAACTCACCGGTACGCGATCGCCAAAGAGCTGCGCGATCGCCGCGCCCTCGGTGGCGTCGTTGAAGGTCGTCGCCGTGCCGTGGGCGTTGATGTAGTCCACCTCGCCCGGCGTGCGCAGCGCATCGGCGAGGGCGCGCTCCATCGCGAGCCGCGGCCCGATCCCGCTGGGGTGCGGTTGCGTGAGGTGATGATTGTCCGTCGAGATGCCGTAGCCCGTGATCTCGGCGAGGATCGTCGCACCGCGTGCGCGTGCCGACTCCAGCTCCTCCAGCGCGAGCAGCGCCGCGCCTTCGCCGAGCACGAGCCCGGTGCGGCTTTTGTCGAAAGGGCGAATCTTTTCCGGCGTCGCCGCCTGGAGTGAATCGAAGCCGACATAGACCAGCTCTGAGAGCGCATCGTAGCCGCCGCAAAGCACGCGCTCGAACTTCCCCGCCCGCACCAGTTGGAAGGCGTGCCCCACCGCGTTCGATCCGGAGGCGCACGCATTGGCGATGATCTGCGCCGGGCAGGCAAAGCCGCACGCTTCCTGCGCATCGAGGACGGGTTTGTGCGGGAGATAGTTCGCCAGCCAGACCGCGCGCCGGTGCGGACGCTCCTTCGCAAGCATCGAACGGTAGTACTGTTCGCCGAAGCTCATCCCACCGCTCGTCGTCCCGGTCACCATCATCTCCGGCACGAACCCACGATCCGCGTCCCGCAACTCCCGCGCCGCCGCGATCATCATGCGACTCGCCGGATGCAGCCGCTCCGCCTTCTGCCTTCTGCCTTCTGCCTTCTGCATTTCCCCCACCTGCCCCGCCGTCTTCGAGCGGCACTTGCTCACGTCGAAGCTCGTCACCGGCATCACGCAATCGCGCCCTTCGCGCAGCGCCGTGACAGTCTCCGCGCAGCCCATTCCGAGCGGGCTCACCACGCCGACAGCTGTGACCGCGACGCGGCGGGCGGACCTGTTGGCGGAGTGAAACATGAGCGTGGTTTTCTTTCACGAGCGGCGTCACATCCGCAACCGGCAATTCTGTTTGTTGCCCGCGCGCCTTCCTCGTAAGCACACGCCGATGAAAGATCTCTCCGATGTCGAACCTCCGAAGCGCCGCCAGAAAGTGCGGATGCGCTTCCTGTGGTTTCTGGCCGGCGCGAGCGTCAACTACCTGCTCATCGCCACGCCTTTCAAATGGCTGAAGGCGAATACCGAGTTCCCAATCTGGGCCATCGCTGCGTGCAGCATAGGCGTCAGCACGACGTTCTTTTTCGCGTGGAATTACTTCATCAATTTCCGCACCGACTCGCGGAAGCGTGACGCGTTTCCCCGCTATCTCACCGCCGTCATCTGCATGTGGGCGCTCTCCTCAGCCACGCTCACGGTGCTCAAGCATTTCAATGCGCAGATGGCGTTCAGCGTCGGCCACATCCCGCTCGATCTCGACATTGTCGCCACGCAGTTCTTCCTCAGCGGGTTGAAGTTTTTCCTCTATCACAAGTGGGTCTTCCCCCTGCCCAAGTAGAGGGAGTGTGCCTGTAAGGCCACTCGCTATTCGGGCACCTGGGTAGCGAGTGGCCTTACAGGCACACTCGCTCTACGGTCACCCACGCGTAGTACTCCGGCACGCCGCCTCCGGCATCGACGACGCCCGTGCGGATGAGCACGTTGCTCTCGGGCCAGTGGACTTGCAGGTCGCCGCGGGTGATCGGCGCGAGAAAGACGTGGCCGTCCATCGCGCCGACATCGCTGCGCAGTCGGATGGGGTCGCCATTGACGAGATGCAGCGCGGCGGCGTCCTCGGCGTTCATGAAGACGGCGTCGCGCGCGGCGCCCGTGAGCGGGTCGATCTCGGCGTAGATCAGCGAATTGAACTGCTTCCCGCGCCGCGTGCTGATGCGGAATTTTCCGGGCGGTCGTGTGGCGTCGGGCAGTTCGACGGCGTGCAGCACGGCCTTGCCACCGGGGAGCGGAAAGACACCGCCGACGCAGAGATGCGGGCCGCCGTACTGGATCACGTCACCGGTCGCGCGCAGATGCTGGCTGCCTTCGTAGATCGGGACGACGCGCGCGATTTCGTCGCGCACTTTCCAGCCATCCTCGCAGCCGAGCAGTGCGGCCTGCTCCGGCTTCACCGCGGCGGCGAGGTCGCGCAGGATCTTCCATTCCGCGCGCGCGGCGCCGACCTGGCGCGGGATCTCCGGGGAAAATGCGATGCGGCGCTCCGTGGTCGTCTCAATGCCGCCGTCGTCCTGCTCGTAGCGGGTCTTCGCCGGCAGCAGGATCACGGCTTCCTTCGCCGGGATGAACATCTGATCGGTGAGGATGATGTCCTGATGCACGCGCAGCCGCACATTCACCAGCGCGCTGCGGACGCGATCGGGCTCGGGGAGATTGCGCAGGAAATTTCCACCGACGCTGTAGAGCACATCGAGGTCGCCTCGTGCGGATGCTTCGACCATCTCGGTGGTGCTGAGCCCGGGGCGATCGGGAATCGGGAAGCCATACTCTTCGGCGAGCGCGGCCGCGTTCTCGGCGTTGATCGTCTTACCGCCGGGAAAGGCCGTCGCGTAGCAGCCCATCTCCGCGCCGCCCTGCACGGACGAATGTCCGCGGATCGGCATCAGCCCGCACTTGTCGCGGCCGACCCAGCCCTTGAGCAGGCCAAGATTCAGGATCATCTGCACGGCGTCCGCACCGAAGGAATGCTGCGTGATGCCCATGCTCCAGACGAGCACGCCGGTCTTGGCATCGCGGATGAGCTCGGCAAATTCGCGGATCGCGTCGCGCTGCATCCCGGAGCCCATTTCGATCGCCTCCCACGCCACCGCGGCGACCTTCGCGCGCAGTTCGTCGAGACCTTCCACATGCTCCGCGACCCACGCGCGGTCATACCATTCGTGTTCGAGCATCAGCTTGAGCACGCCGTAGAGCATCGCGATGTCGCCGCCCTGCGCGACGGGGAACCAGTAGTCCGCGATGTCCGTGCCGAAGAGCGCGCTGCTCGCGGTCGAGGGCACCCAGTAGCGCTGCATGCCGGGCTCGAGATACGGATTCACCATCACGACCTTTGTGCCGAGGAGCTTGGCCTCGTGCAGATATTTCGTCGTCACCGGTTGATCGTTCGCGGGATTCGAGCCGAAGAAGATGAGCAGGTCGGTGCCATACCAATCCGTGTAGCTGCACGTGCTCGCGGCGACTCCGACGGTGCGCTTCATCGCCGCGGTCGAGGGCGAGTGGCAGATGCGCGCGGCGTTATCGACGTTGTTCGTGCCGATGAAGCGAGCGGCCTTTTGCGCCACATAGTACACCTCGTTCGTGACGCCGCGGGCGGTGATGAAGAAGGCGGTGCGATCTGGCCCGCACGCGCGGATTTTCCCGGCGATGCGACCGATCGCCTCGTCCCATGCGATGCGCCGGAAGCCGCGCTCGCCCGCTTCGCGGATCATCGGAAAGGCGAGCCGGCCCAGCTCGCGGAGCTGCCGATTGTCCATCTGCTCGAGCGGCGCGACATCCGCGAGGATCCCGGGGTCGAAGGCGGAGACGGTGTTGAGCCGCAGCAGATTGAGCCGCGTCATGCAGAGGTGCGTGCCTTTGATCGTCCAATCGTGCAGCCCCGCGACGCCGAGCGCGCAACCGTCGCAAACGCCGCGCGTGATGACTTTCCACGCGTAGGGGAGATTGTCGCGATTGCGCCAGACGATGCCGAGCATGTCGCGGAAGTGCTGAGGCTTCGTCTGCCCGAGCCCGAAGGGAATCGCGCCGATGAGCCGGTCTTTCCAGGTGCGTTCGAGGCGGGCGGACATGTGCCCGTCAGGTCACATATTCCCCGCGCGGCTGCAAGTGCGCTAACTCCGCGCGATCGCTTCGCGCACCGGGTGTGCGTTCGCGAGCGCGGTGCGGATGATCGCCGTGACGGTCTCCACGTCCTCGTGGCAGACGGACGTGCCCGTCGGCAGGGCGAGGATGCGCTCCGAGAGGCGCTCGGTCTCCGGCAGCGCGAGACCCGAGGCGGGATAAAGCGTGCGATACGGCTCCATGCGGTGACAGCCGGGATGGAAGTAGCGCCGCGCGAGCACGCGCTCGGCCTGTAGGACGCGGAGGAGATCGTCACGGGTCAGCGCACACTCCGCGGGGTCCACTTCGAGGATCACGTATTGGAAATTGCTGCGCTCGGCTTCGTCGTAGGCGGCGACTTTCAAGCCGGGCAGTCCGGCGAGCAGCGTGCGGTAGCCGGCGTGATTGCGGCGGTTCACGGCGACGAAGCGGTTGATGCTCTCGAGGCCGGTGATGCCCATGGCGGCGCAGATTTCGGTCATCTTCGCGTTCATGCCGATGTGCTCGACGGTGTCGGTGCCGGTGAAGCCAAAGTTACGCATGAGCCGCAGCTTCTCTGCGAGCGCGTCGTTCTGCGTGACGATCGCTCCGCCCTCGAACGCATTGAGAAATTTCGTCGCGTGAAAGCTGAACACTTCCGCATCGCCGAAGCGTCCGACGAATTCCCCGCGATGCGTGCAGGCAAAGGCGTGGCTCGCGTCGAAGAG
>JBGSYE010000409.1:0-2663 GCA_041751075.1 Chthoniobacteraceae bacterium | reverse complement strand
TCTTTCCAGGTGAAGCCGCCGTAGATGCCGACGTGCGGCGAGACCGCGAGCGAGAAGTCGGCGCGCCCGGTGTGGGATTGCTCCGCCGAGGCGTAGCGGTAGTAGCCGCCGGGGTGAAAGACGAAGCTCGCGGGCGTTTCGAACACCGTCTTGCCTTTGCCGTCAGGCGCGGTCGGCCACGGCAGCATCTCCGGGCCGCGGGTGATCGCATTCACCGTGCCGCCGATCGCGTCGCTGCCATAGAGCACGCTGGCCGGTCCTTTCACCACGTCGAGACGATCCACCATGAGCGCGTCGATCGTGGACCAGTATTGATTCGGCCCTTCGCGGAAGACGGCGTTGTTCAGCCGGATGCCGTCGATGAGCATGAGGGTGCGGAAGCCGGTGAAGCCGCGGATGAACGGCGAGGTCTGCCCGTAGCCGGTGCGCTGAAGGAGCACGCCGGGCGTCTCGCTGAGCGCGTCGGGCAGCGTGCGCACCATGCGCTCGTCGCGGAAACGCGCGCTGTCGATGACGTGTGCGGTATAGGGGATCTCGAAGACGCGTTCTTCGCGCTGGGTCGCGGTGACGAGCACCTCATCGAGCACTGCGGCGTGGTGGAAGTGGGGGACCGCGAGGAGGCCGAGGAGCGGAGTGAAAGGGTGGGCGCGCATTTTCGGAGCGAGGCTGTGAGAACACAGCAAACGCGCCGCGCCCCCGCAATTCCAAAGCCTCGCGCGAGGCGACGGAGAGCGGCCTTACTTTGCCCAGCCCTCGCCGTGCTCGTCTTCCCACTCAGCCAGCCAGCCGGGCTTCCAGACCCGCCAGTAGTGAATGCGCGGGCCGATGACGGTGGTGTCCCAGCCGTAGGGATACTTCGAGAGCTGGGAGAAGGGCGCTCCGCTGCGGCGCTCGACGGCGTGGATACGGTAGCCGCCCTCCACCGGAGAGATCGGGCCGCGGGCCACATACTCCGCGAGCGTCTCCCCGCGGTAGGTGCTCACGCGGATCGCGGTGTACTTCGTGGACGTGGTGGGCGAAGCGCAACCTGGAAGCAGGAGCGCGCTGCACACGACGAGCACAAACATCCGCATCCACCGCGCCGCTCCGAGAGATGCGTTGCGTGTGGGCGGCGCTGCGGCGGAGGGATCGGTTTTCATGGAGTTGGATGGGGTGGCGATCAGCGCGCGACGGTCACGGCGACGCGGGCGTAACCTTCGAGCGCCGGCTCGCCATTGTCGCGCACGATGAGCAGCACGGGCAGCGTGCCGGCTCTCGCGTCGGCCGGGATGGTGAGCTTCGCCTTGCCCTCGCCAGCGGGAGTGAAAGTGCAGCCGTGTGTTTCGTCGGGCGGGAGGTCGATCAGCCACTCATACGTCAGCGCGTGCTCGTCGGGATCCTGCGAGCGGGAGCCGTCGAGTTCGATGGTTTCGCCGGGCTTCGCGGTCCGCGTCGCGTCGCCGGCGATGCGGCCTTCGGGTGCGTGATTCGCGTCGCGGTAGGGCTTCGCGCACCAGTCCAGCCGCGTCGCAAAATCGGCCTGCACGGCGCGGCGCCAGCGATTCACGGAGGCGAAACGCGGATCACTTTCTCCCGCCGTGGCACCGTCGGCCCCGGAGTCCACCGGGCGCAGTTCCGGCCCTTCGAGCCGTCCGCCCCAACTGCTCAGGGAGATTTGCTCCGGGACGTTGAGGCCATTTGGGATGAGCGAGAGAAAGGTGACCGTCGCGCTTTCCTTCACGCCGAGGACGGGGCCGAGCGGGTCGGCGCCTTCGTACATCGGGTAGTGCTCCCCGAGCGTGCCGTGTCCGGTGCGGACGTTCTCTTTCACCCACTCCGGACTCACCAGATCGAGGTCGCCGCCGCGATACATCCCACGGAAGGCCATCTCGCGCCGGACGATTCGCACCGTGGGAAAATTGTCGCGCAGCCAGGGTCCGGTGGAGTCCTGATCGTCGATCATGTGGATCCGAAATTTGTGGACGAAGGCGATCATGTCGCCCTCGCTACGGGTCGCGCGCACTTTCCACAGCGCCTGCGCGATGTCGGCGGTGCCGCCCCAGGCGCACACCCAGATGGGCCGCGGATCGGGGTCGTCGCCCGCGGCGATGATCGCCTCGGAGGCCTCGGTGTCGTGGCTGCGTCCGATGGAGTCGTTCACGCGTTTCGCCGGCCCGGCGAAAGGCTGGCCGCTTTTCACCGCCCGCAGGAGCCGCTCCGGTGCGGGATAGTCAGCCGCGTGCCGCAGCAGGCTGCGCCGCACTTTGTCGAACGCGGCGATGGCCCCCCTGAGCAGCTCCGGGCGCACGCGCTCGCCGTGTTCGAGGTTCGACGAGGCGACGAGCACTTCGATGTCGAGCACATTGCTGTAGAGCAGCAGACGCATGAGCGATTGGGCAGCATCGGGGTCCGGTCGGTCGGTGAGGAAGCTGCTCACATTCGCGAGGACGATGACGCGCGACTTCTGAGGCGCGCCAAGGAGCGGGCCGAGCAGGGCCAACCACACGAGAAGGGGTGCGAGCGAGCGCATGAGGCGGGCGGGAGAGATAGCGGGCGTGAGGGGTGGCGGCAAATCAGAAGTCAATGGAGGGAAGCCAGGGACGGCGCGCGGAGCCGGCGCGTGGCACCGGCGTTGCTTGAGGCCCAGAGGTGCATCGCATCGCCATCCTCCTCCTCCTCCTCAC
>JBGSYE010000408.1:0-3303 GCA_041751075.1 Chthoniobacteraceae bacterium | reverse complement strand
CCCCGGCGGCATCAGCGATCTGGACGAGTTCGCGGTACTGCGGCTCCGTGAAAGCCGTCCGGCGGAAGTATTCCATTCGCGGCTCGCCCTTGAAGTACGCGGGCATCGGCGCATTCGGCAGCGTCTCGGCTTCCGCGATATGCGTCTGAAACTTCACAGCCGTCGCCCCGCTTTCCGCCGCCGCCTCGATCAGCTTGCACGCATTTCCAAACGAGCCGTCATGCACCGAACCAATCTCCGCGATGAGCGCAATCACATCCGGGGCGGGCTGTTGAGGCCGAGTTCGACGGCGCATTTCTCGAGGCAGGCAAATGCGCAGGTGCTGACTTTGCCGCTTGGGTCGAAAATCGTGCGGCACTCCAGCGGCATCCAGCCGCAGCGCTCGAGCAGCAGGCATAGCGTGGAGGGCGCGTAAAGATGCCAGTGCAGCGCGCCGAGGATAAAGTGCTCCGGCGGATGGCATGAGGCCGAGAGGCGATGGGGAACTTCCACGTAAAGGAGCCCGCGCGGCGCAATCGCCCCGGCGGCGGCTTCGAGCACCGCCTGCGGCGTTCGGATGTGCTCGATTACTTTATTGAATGTAATGAGATCGAAATCCGCCAAGCCGAGCGCGGGAGTGAGAAGGCTTTCAATGACGGCGAACCCGCCGATTTCCCGCAAAAACGCACTCGCGACGGCGCTCGGTTCGATGGCAGTGGCGTCCCAGTCCTCGTCTTCCAGCAAAGCGGAGAGGAAGACTCCCATCCCTGCACCGACATCCAGCACCGTGGGCCTCCCGCCGGGGGCCGGCGCAAACCGCTCCCTCCACGCCGCACCGAAATCCCGCACGCGGCGCACACGCTGCCGGTTGTCCGATTCCGCGGGCGGAAGCGCCATGATCTTGCGAAATCGCGTCGGGAGATCATCCCCGTCCTCGCGCGAATAGTAATTCGTCGCCCACTCCTGCAACTTGGCGGCTTCGGTAGAAAGATGCACATCGCACAGCGCGCGGCAGGCGGGGCACTCGACCCAGCGCCGGCGGTAATCGCGTTCACTGATGCCGGCCGCGCGTTCGTAGCGGTCGGGCGCGGTCAGCTCGACGGCGGTTTTTCCCAGTGCGGCTCCGCATAGGTGGCACGCTCCGGTCTCGTGGTGGGCAGTGGGCAAAATTCAGGCGCGTCCCGGATTCGGGATGATGCGCGGCTCAGGCAGCGGGACGATGAAATCGCCGCGATAGCCGCGCTTCACGAGGTTCGGGATCAGTTCCTCATGGATGTGCCACGAGAGGAGCAGCGCATACTCGGGCTGTTCGCGATAGAGCCGTTCCTCGTTTTCGACCGGGATGTTTGTGCCCGGCATAAGCTTGCCGATTTTGTGCGAACCGGCGACTTCCACGACGCTCTCCAGCAGGCTCCGGTCGATGCCGCAGTAGTTCAGCAGGGTGCTGGCGCGCGATGGCGCGCCGATGCCGAAGACGGTTTTCTTTTCCCGCTTCAGTTTTCCGAGCAGCCCGAGCAGGCCCACTTTGCTGTAAAGCGCGTCGTCGGCGAATTGCCGCAGCCGCTTCACATCGGAAAGCCCGAACGCCTTCTCCTCAGCCAGCACCTCCGCGACTGACGCATCGACAGCATAGCGCGGGTTCTTCGTCGCATAGACGCGGATCGAGCCGCCGTGCGTCGGAATTTTCTTCACGCGGAAAACGCGCAAGCCCGCTCGTTCGAGCAGGAAATTCATCGACTGGAGCGAGTAGTAGCGGAGGTGCTCGTGGTAGATCGTGTCGTATTGCAGCGTTTCGACGAGGCCCTGGAAATAGTGCGACTCATTGATGAAGACGCCGTCCTCGCCAATGAGGCCGGCGATGGCGCGCGCGATGCCGACGGGGTCGGGGATGTGCGCGAAGACGTTTGCCGCCGTCACGAGAGCGGGCTTGCCGAGTTCTCGCTCCGCTTCGGCGGCGGAGTCCGCATTGAAAAACTTCTGCCAGGTGCGCACACCGGCGCCGTTCGCGAGTTGGGCTTTGTCGGTTGGCTCGATGCCAAGCACCGGGTGGCCGCGCTTGTGGAAATTGCCAAGCAACGTCCCGTCGTTCGAACCGATGTCGATGACGAGATCGCCGGTCTTCAGCCCGAGCAGTTCGGTCGTCTCCTCCGCGAGTTGCGCAAAGTTTTCCCGCAGAATGCGGGTGGTGCCGGTGGTGTAGGGATACTCCGGTGGGAAGAGCAATTTCGGATCGACGACCATGTTGACCTGCGCGAGCGCGCAGCGGGGGCAGAAGACCAGTTCGAGCGGGTAGCACGGCTGCTCATCCAGCGGTTCGCCGATGGCGGGCATCGTGTTCACCGGCGGGATGTAGCCGACGAAGAGGATGGATTCGAGGTCCGCCGAAGCGCAGACCTGGCAGTGGATGATGGGGCCGGTTTTCATAAAGTTTGGGACTAAAGATTGAAGGACGTGGAGGGGCAGAGGTGCGCGTTATCGCGATACCAAGGGACGACGCGGTCGAGCCCTTCGGCGAGCGTGGTCCTGGGGTCAAAACCGAGGGCACGCAGCTTCGTGATGTCCGGACACCGGCGGGGCGTGCTGCCGGCAGTCAGCGGCAGGTGGCGAAAATGGGGGCGTCGCCCGAAGCGCTGCACGATCTGGGCGGCGAGATCGATAATCCGCGCCTCGCGATCCGTGCCGACGTGATAGATCTCGTTGTGCGCGCCGGCCTCGATGACACGCATGATGCCGTCGATGAAATCGTCGATGTAGATGAACGCGCGCGTTTCCTGCCCATCGCCCTGAATCGCGAAGTCCACCTCATCGCCCGCCGATTCCTCGACGGCCTTCTTCGCGCGCAGGACCATTTGCGGGATGACGTGCTCCCAGCCCATGTCGGGGCCATAGACATTGTGCGGGCGGAAGATGAGCATGCGCTCGAAGAAACGGCGCCCGTAATTTACCGCGAGCAATTCGCTGATGATCTTGCCGCCGCCGTAGGAATAGCGCGGATTGGAGATGTCCGGCACGATCAGCGGGACGGTCTCCGGGGTCGGTATCACCGGTGGCGTCTGATAAACCTCGGAGCTGGAGGCGAGGACGAACTCCCTGATGCCGTAATGCATCGCCGCCTCGAGCGTGTTCATCATGCCTTTCACGCCGATTTCGAGAACGAGTTCAGGCTTTGAGTAAAAAAACTCTGTGCCGTTGAGGTAGGCGAGGTGAATCAGTGAATCGCAGCCCGCGGCGGCATTGAGAACGGCTTTCGGATCGCGGATGTCACCGTCCACGCAATCGATCCTGTCTTCCACCTCCACGAGACGGCGCATCGCGCCGCGCGAG
>JBGSYE010000407.1:0-2480 GCA_041751075.1 Chthoniobacteraceae bacterium | reverse complement strand
TCCCCGCCGCGTGGCGCGCGCGGGGCTCGCGGCGCGGGCTTGCCGGCGGCCTTGGCGGCCTTCTCCGCTTCGCGCCATTTCTCGAGCGCGGCAGCGTACGCATCGCGAGCCTTCGGATAATTCGCCAGCGCCTCGTCCCACGCTTTGAAGATGGGTTTGAAATCCGGATCGCGCGCCAGGATCGGCGTCGGCACCCAGAACTCCGCCGGCGTGCCGCCCCACGACGAGTGGATCATGCCGATCGGCTGCTTGATCGTCTCATGCACGTGCCGGGCAAAATAGTACCCGACTGCCGAAAACCGCGGCACCGTCTCCGGCGTGCAGACTTCCCACTTGCCCTGGCAATCCTGCTGCGGCTCGCTCGCGGCCTTCTTCGTCACCGTGAACATGCGGAGCAGGGGATAGTTCGCGGCCCTGGCCTCCTCCGCGGGATTCGCGGAATTGGCGACGATCCACTCCATGTTCGATTGTCCCGAGCACACCCACACTTCACCGACGACGACGTTGCGGACGGTGAGTGAGTTCTTTCCCGCGATCGTCATTTCGCCGATCGTGCCCGCATCGAGTGCGGGCAGCTTCACGCTCCACGCGCCGTCCTCAGCCGTCTTCGCGGACGTGGATTTGCCGGCAAAGGTCACCGACACTTTCTCGCCCGGGTCGGCCCAGCCCCACACGTTCGCCCGCACGTCCTGCTGGAGCACCATGTGGTCGCTGATGATGGCGGGCAATTTGACATCCGCTCGGGCCAGCGGGCTGAGCAGGAAGCAGGAGGCGAGGAGCGGGACGAAGCGGCGGGAGGGATGTGTTTTCATGGGAAAAGGAGAGCCAGATTGGGTGAGGCGCGCGATCCGTGCGAGCGGGAAATCTTTGAGCCCAGCCGGGAGGAACAGCTTGATTGACCGCGCGCGGGCAACCTCCTACCCATGTGCGCCATGGAGGAATTTCTCAGATTCGTGCTCCGGCAGCTCGTCGATCACCCCGACGAGGTGGTGCTGGCGCATACGACTGTCGGGAAGCGCACCACTTTTCATCTCCGCCTCCGCCAGGGCGATGTCGGCAAAGTGATCGGCAAACACGGGCAGACCATCATCGCGATCCGCAATCTCCTCGCGGCGGCCGCCGCGCGGCATGGGGAAAAGGCCACGCTGGAGATCGTCGAGGAGCAGCGGCCGGAGTAGCGTTCGTTGCGTTCTCTTGCGGCCGATCCCATCGCAGGGATTACGATCAGAAGTCCGTCCCGCCGTCCTTGAGATCGAGTTCCTGGATCCAGGCGTTGCGGTAGCGCACATCGTGGCCCTCGCATTGGAGCTTGAGGCCCTGTGGCGTGTCGGTGATGCCGAAGCCCTTGTCGTTGCCGCCATCCACGCCGGAGTTCGCGCCGCCCCAGACTTTGTGGATGACCTGCTCGGTATGCACCTTGATGCCGTTGAAGTACATGGTCACGCGCGCCTTCTCCGCGAGCTTGCCGTCCTGGAAACGCGCGGCCTTGAAGACGATGTCGTACGCATTCCAGACGCCGGTGCCTTTGTAGGCGTGGTAAGGCGATTCGGTTTCGTTGATCACCGCGCCCATGCCGTGCTTGGTCTTGTCGCCGTCGAGCACCTGGATCTCGTAGCGGTTTTGGAGGTACACGCCGCTATTCCCGCCGGGCTTCATGATCAGCCACTCGATGTGCAGCCGAAAGTCGCGATACGGTTTCTTCGTCACGATGTCGGCGGCGCCGTACTTTCCGCCGTCGGCTGCGCGGTCGTCGGTCATCAGCACGGTGCCTTTGTCCACCGGGTCTTCGACGATCTTCCACTTGATCGGCATCGCGGATCCGAACCGCGGCCCTTCCCAGTAGATCCACTTCGCGTCGAGGGTCTCTCGGGTGCCGTCGATGAGGATATCGGCCCCGGCCGGCGCTTTCACCCCGACGCCGACTTCGGCGGCGAGTGCGGAGGCGAGGAGCAGGGGAAGGATGGCGAGGGAGCGGAGCAGGGGGCGCATGGGATGGCGGATGTGGGTTGAAAGCGACTTTGTCTTTTTCGGAGCCGGCGGCTCAGTGAGGAGGAACTCGGGGAACATGGCGATTGAATTGGAGAAGGCGCTCGCAAATTCAACCGCCAAATCGCCCAATCGCAAAAACCCACCATGCTGCGCCTCCTCCTCCCGCTCTCGCTCGCGCTACTCGCCGTGCCGCTGCCCGGTGGGGTTTTCCCCGAGGGAGAAGCGGTCCGGCTGACCCGCGGCGAGATGCTGCTCTTTAAAGGGAAGAATCACGCCGGGGCCGCGAAGGGGCAGGAATTCTCCGTGCTCAGACACGACCCTCGCGAGGGTGCCGTCTATGTCGCGTGGTATGAGGAAGACGGCAAGATGCTCGCCGTGAGCCTGCCAGCCGACGCGCTCGAGGCCTCCCCGCCTGACGCCTGGTCCGATCTCCTCCGCGGCGTGGGTGCCTGGCGCGATCAGCGTTTCGACGAAGGCCGCCGGATCCTGCT
>JBGSYE010000406.1:0-2223 GCA_041751075.1 Chthoniobacteraceae bacterium | reverse complement strand
GGGATCGGGTGCGCGGGCTATTGGAAAATGCCGGAACTCGGCGGCGTTTGTGGCACGGGCTGGCCTTTCACTCTGGCGGTCAGCAGCATTTGGAAATCCTGCAGCAACTGCACGATGATCGGGCCGCGATCGAGCACCGTCTTCGCCAGCTTTTCGTAGTGCGCCGGATTGCGCTGCGCCAGCTCGGAGAGCGCGAGGATCACCGCGAGGCTGTTGTTGATGTCGTGCTTCGCGGTGCGGTATTTCTCCAGCAGCTCTTCGAGTTCGGCTTGGGTCATTTCGGTCGGGGCTTCAGTCATACGATTTACCTCTTGGTGGCGGGTTGCGGGTTGTGCTTTTCTTGGCGGTTTGAACCCCCGTGGGAAATGGCAGCTTCAGTCATCAAAATCACCGGCGCGCGCCAGCATAACCTCCGGAACCTGACGTTGGAGATTCCGCGGGAAAAGTTGGTCGTGATCACAGGTTTGAGTGGTTCGGGCAAGTCGTCGCTCGCCTTTGATACGCTCTATGCGGAAGGCCAGCGGCGGTATGTGGAAAGTCTTTCCGCCTATGCAAGGCAATTTCTGGACCAAATGCAGAAGCCAGATGTGGATTTTATCGAAGGACTCTCGCCGGCCATCGCCATCGAGCAGCGCAGTTCGGGCGGCAGCCCGCGCTCCACCATCGCCACCACCACCGAGATCTACGACTACCTGCGGCTGCTGTATTCCTCTGTGGGACAGCCACATGACCCACAGACCGGCGCGCGGATCAGCAAGCTCTCGCCCCAGCAAATCGTTGATCGCATCGTCGCCTATCCGCCCGAGAGCCGGATCGTTTTGCTGGCCCCCTTGGTGCAAAATGAAACCGGCGAATTCCGCGACGTCATTGAGAAACTGAAGCGCGAAGGCTTCGTCCGCGTGCGCATCGACGGCGAGATCATCGAACTCGCCCGCCCGGAGCCGATCCGGCTGACGAAGGACGCGAAGCATCACATCGAGGTCGTCATCGACCGGCTCGTCATCCGCGATGGCGTCCGCACGCGGCTGGCGGATTCCGTGGATACCGCGCTGAAATGGGGCGCGAACAAACTTGTCGTTTTGCGCGAGAAACCCGCTGCCTCGATCACAACACGCCCGGCGGCTGGCAGCGTCACTCAACCCTCAACCCTCAACCCTCAACCTTCCTGGGAGGCCGTCCGTTACTCCACCGATTACAGCAACCCCGACACCGGCTACACGCTGCCGCAACTCACGCCGAAACACTTTTCCTTCAACAGCCACTTTGGTGCCTGCCCCGCCTGCCACGGACTCGGCACCGAACTCGAATGCGACCCGGACCTCATCGTTCCCGATCGCGACAAGTCGCTCGCAGGCGGTGCCATCGCGCCGTGGGCGAAAGCGAACAAGCGAATGGAAAGCTACTACGCCGGCGTGCTCGCCTCGCTGGCAAAGGAGTTCAAGATCTCGCTCGAAACGCCGTATCGCGATCTGCCCGCGGATTTTCAGCACGCGCTCATGCACGGAACGGGCGATCGAGTGATCGCGTTCTCGTGGGGTGACGCGGGCAAGCGTGAAAAAGTCGAGAAGCCCTTCGATGGCCTCGTGGCCGCGCTTCAGCGGCTCTACGACACCACGGACAGCGAACTCTCCCGCCAGCGCATCCGCCAATACATGAGCCGCCGGACCTGTTCGGTGTGCGAGGGCGCGCGCTTGAAGCCGGAGATTCTGGCGGTGACGATTGAGGCCAATTTTGGATTTGGGATTTCGGATTTGGGATTGGAAGAGCGCGCTTCCGCGGCGGCGGACCTCAATCCAAAATCCCAAATCTCGAATTCAGAATCGCTCAACATCCACCAGTTCTGCCGGCTCGCGATCGGCGAAGCGCGGGAGTTCGTCACGAATCTCGCGTTCTCCGAGCAGGAACGTTTCATCACCAGCGAAGTGCGGCGCGAGATTTCCGCGCGGCTGAATTTCCTCGTCGAAGTCGGCCTCGGTTATCTCTCGCTCGATCGCGAAAGCGGCACCCTCAGCGGCGGCGAAGCGCAGCGCATCCGGCTCGCGACGCAGATCGGCAGCGGGCTCGCGGGCTGCCTCTACGTGCTCGACGAGCCGAGCATCGGCCTGCATCAGCGCGATAACGACCGGCTCATCGGCACGCTGCGCCGGTTGCGCGATCTCGGCAATTCCGTCATCGTCGTCGAGCACGATGAGGACACCATCCGCTGCGCCGATCACGTCATCG
>JBGSYE010000405.1:0-3386 GCA_041751075.1 Chthoniobacteraceae bacterium | reverse complement strand
ACCGCTTCAGCAGCGCGAGCGCGGCAGTCTGCAACGCGACCGGCTGTCCCGGCGCGAGCAACTGCCGGAGCACCGGCTGCGCATCGTCCCACTTCCGCTGCGCGAGGAGCGGCAGACACGCGAGCCGCAGCGATTCCTCCGCGGTCGGATCGCTCACCGTCGCGTCCATCTGCTTCATCAGCTTCCCGACTTCCGCCGCGGCCTCGGCAAATGGCGCCGGCGGTTTCGCGACGAAATCCGCGAGCGACTTCACACCGAGCCGTCCGCCGGATTTCGGCAGGCCTTCCGCGAACCCTTGCAGCACCGGCGGCTTCCACCATGTGAGCTGGCCCGGCTGCGACTGCGCGCCTTTCAGCGCCTCCGCAAAATCACCCGCGATGCCCGCCGCCGCGCACGCGCTGGCCAGACTGCGCAGGGTCGCGGTGCGTCCCGGCGTGTAAGTCTGCTTGAGCCTGCCGTCGGCGATCACACGCTGGAGCACGGCGCCGGCAGTCTGCGTGCTGGAGGAGAGCGTGGCTTTCGCCATCCACTCGCCTTCCGGGGAATCCCCGATCGCTTTAGCGCGAAACTCGATCTTCCCCACGTCGCGAGATTTCCCGTCGTCGGATTGGCGGAGGATCTCGAAGAAAGTTTTCCGTGCGGTGGTGAACACCCACTCCGCGTCGCTCTCGACCGGCGTGCCGCGCTCCGCGAGGAGGCGCCGCGCGGTGTCGCTCTGCCAGCCATTCCCGCGATCGACCCACTGCTGGAGCGCGGCCGTGTCCGAGGGTGCGGCGAAAGTATTCCCGGGCTTTAGCCCGCTATGGCCCACGCCGGGAGTGACGCTCACCGCGCTGCCTGCGGTAGTCTCTGCGGGCTGAAGCCCGGGACTACTTTTCGGGACCACCCGCCAGATGCGGCCTTCATTTTCCCCCTGCCGCATGTCGTGCGTCTTCACGAATTCCTCCGGGAAGAACCGCGCATGGTCGATCCAGCGCCGGTAGATGTCGCAGATGTAGATCGCGCCGTCGGGGCCGGTGGTGAAATTCACCGGCCGGCACCATTCATCCGCGCTGCGGAAAAACTCCGTGCGCTCGCCGACCCGCGTGGCCTTGAAGCTCGCGCCATCGGGCTCGACGCGATAGCGCGTGACGAGCTGTCCGGTGGGATCGGGGACGAAGACATCGTTGCGCAGCTCGGGCATGAGCTGGCCGCGATAGACGCCGAGGCCGGAGCACGCGGTATTCGTGCCGGCATGTGCGTCCGCGGTGGTGTGCGTGATCTTTTTTGGAAAGACGCGCGTCTCCACGCCGGCGGGCGCGATGTCTTCGTAGCCCTTTTCGATGCCCGCATGCGGATTCCGATTCACCGCTTCATACGGCATCACGACGAACATCACCGGGTTGCGATTCGAGCAGAAGAAGTGGCGGCCCCAGTCGTCGAAAGCGCCGCCGTATTGGCCCGCGCCGCCGGTGGGTTCGATTGCGTTGGTGCGCGGGTTCCAGCGGAAATTGCTGCGCGGCACGTTCACCACCGCCGTGGGATTGTCCGCGGGGTAAATCTCTTTCGCATCGAGCCCATTGTTGAAATAGACGCAGTTGTCGCGGCCCCAGCGCGGCGCGCTCACCTGGAGCTGGCTGTGCTTCGGATTGAAGCCGCGGATGAGCGGCTTGATCTCGTCGGCCTTGCCGTCGCCGTCGGTGTCTTTCAGGAAAAGAATCTGCGAGCGCGTGGTGGCGATGAGGCCGCCATCGTAGGGCAGGAGGCCCTGCACGTTGTCCAGGTGATCGGCAAAGGTCACCGCCTGGTCCATGCGCCCGTCGCCGTCTCCGTCGGAGAGAAGCTGGATGCGCGAGAGCCACGGATCGCCGGCCCGCGGCGGGCCGAGCGGGTAATCGCGCATGTCGGCCACATACATCCGGCCCTGCGCATCCCACGCGCACTCGACGGGATCGAGCACCAGCGGCTCGCTGGCCACGAGCTGCACTTCATACGGACCATCGAGCTCGATCTGCTTCCGCGATTCCTCCGGCGACATCGGCGCGGACTGCCCGTCGCGCACCGTGATGTCGTTGCCGCCACTGGCCTGGATCGGATTCCACTTTTCCGTGAAAGAGCCGAGCGGCCACAGCTCGAAGCGCCGGACGATCATCTCCGCGCCCTCGGTCTGGAGCGCGATTTTTCCTGCGCTGGGTTTCACCTCGAAGACTTCATTCACCAGCGCGCCATTCACGAAGTACTGGAGCGTGTCGCCCTTCGCGATCACTTCGAGACGGTTCCACTCGCCGACGGGCGAGTCGGGATCGTCCTTGCCGCGGAAGTTGAGGCGATCCGCCCAATCCACGTCGCGCTTCTCCCAATTGATGCGGCCCTTGGTCACCGTCTCGCGCGGCGCGCCTCTTTTCCAGACCCTCTCCTTGTCGCGGTCGCGCGTGGACTCGCTCGTCATGCTGGTCGTCAGCTCCGTTCCGTCGGCGAGCTTCGGTGAGAGCACGAGGATGTCGCCGATTCCGCCCTCGATGATCTGCGCTTCGATCGCCGCCATCCACGTCCCGCCATACGCGCCGTGCGGCCCGCGGGCGTGCAGCAGCACGCCATTGTCGCGCGCGGATTTCTCACGCTTGCCCCACGTCTTCGGTCCCCACTTGAATTCGAGCACGAGGTGGTAATCGCGGTAGTCCTTTTGCGTTGCGACATAACCGTAGCCGCGTCCGCTGATGTGCAGCTCCTCGCCGACGAACTTCCAGATGTCCTTCGGCGCGTCGTGGAGATCGGCGGCGGGATTGACGTGATAATCCACGTCGCCGGCCTTGATGACCTCGAGGAAATTCAGTTTTGAGCGAAGCGCCTCATCCGCGCGGAGGGGCGCGAGGCAGCAGAGAAAGGCGGCGGTAAGAGAGAGGCGGACGGCATTCATGGTGGGAGAGGGCGGGCGCGCGAGCGACACGGTATTTCTACAACCCGCCCAGCGCACTTCTGATTGTGACCACTTCCGATACTCCTGTGACGCGGATCGTAGCGGCGGTCTGTGACCGCCGCTACAGTCAGCCCGCGTTTTCCAAGAACCGGTGCCGGTACTCGCGGGGCGACAATTTCGTGAGCGCGCGGAAGTGGCGGTTGAAATTCGCGAGGTTGCGGAAGCCGCAGTCCATCGCGATGTCGGTGACTTTCGTGGTGCCTTCGGCGAGCTGCTCGCAGGCGCGGCCGATCCGCAGGGCGTTCACATATTCCGGGAGCGTCTTGCCGGTGCGCAGGCGGAAGAAGCGGCTGAAAGCTCCGGGGCTCAGGTGCGCCTCCGCGGCCACCGCGTCTCGCTCGATCAGGTCGGCGAGGTGCGCGTCGATGTAGCGGCAGACGCGCTGCATCCGATCCTGATCGGCGTGCGCGACCGCCGGCACGAAGCCCGC
>JBGSYE010000404.1:0-5732 GCA_041751075.1 Chthoniobacteraceae bacterium | reverse complement strand
CTGCTGCGCTTGCGGTTTCAATCGGTGCGGGTTTTGCCTCCGCGGCGACGGCGGCGATGGCGCGCGGCGGCGGGCCGCTCGCATGATATTGCGCGGCGATCTCGCTGGCCGTCAGCACGCGGTTGAAGACTGCGGCCTCGTCGAGCCTGCCTTCGAGCGTCTCGCCATCCTCGGCTCGCCCGCCGAAGAAGAGTTCCGCTCCCTCCGCGGCGCCGCTTGTCTTGCCCGACAACTCCGCCCTGCCATCGAGATACACGGTCACCTCCTTGCCCTCCCGAACGATCGCGACGTGGTGCCAGTCTTTGAAGAGCAGCGCGGTCTTGCCAAGGAGCGGCGGCGTCCCGCCGCCGTGGGCAAAGAACAGGCGACCCCGGTGGTCAGCCTCTGCTCCGGAGATACCAAGCCGCTCCTTACCTCGCCCGAACGCAACACCGGTCGTCGCGCGTGCTTTCGGATCGAGCCCGTTCCACATCCAGAACGACACGGTGCAGTCCGCGCCGAGCTTCGGCAGTTTCGCTTTCATCGAACCGCCGGCGAAGTGCGGCGAGCGGTTGAGTTGATTCGGACCCGAGAAAGCAGTGCAGGTGAGCGACGCCTGCGACGAGGCGCCCATGCCATTGCCGACGCCGAGGAGGTGGAACGCGACGCCGCGTTCCCATTCATAGGCCGCGTCATTGCCATTCCCGCTCGCGTCGGTGGCCGTCGGAGGCGCAAACTCATTCATCCGCCAATACGCGACCGGCTTCGCCGCCAGCACCGCTTGCGCGTAAGGGCCGTGCTCATCCACGACCTTGCGGCGCATTTCGCCGGAGACCTTTTCCAGCAGACCGAGCACCGTCTCGACGATGTGCGGCTCGGCACCAGCTTCGAGTCCGGCAGTGCGCGCAGCCCACGTCGTGTAACCGCCGAGCGCGTGCTGCTCAGGCGGCGGGATGTAGCCGTCGCCGCCGTTGGCGAGTTCGATGTTGATCGTCGGGCGCAGCGGGCTCTGCGCCTTCAGCTTGAGCCCCGTGATCGCATAAACCTCGTTCGGCATCGCAGTGATGCCGAGCCCACCGATGCGCAATGCTTGCAGCTTCAACTCCCGCTCGGGCTCCGCCGCGATGAGGAGCTGTTCGCGCGCATACACCTCGACTTGGTTCGCCGCGACGCGGTCCCCCATCGGTTCCGCGATCTTGCGCGCCCACTCGATCCGCGCAGCGTCCGCGACTCGGCGGCGCAGCGTGAGTTTTGCCTCTGCCATCGCGAGCGGCGCGGAGTCGCGGTGCTCGATCTTTCGATATGCCTCCGCGGCGAGCTGCATCAGCCCATCGGCGTAGGCGTCGCTGGTGATGTCCTTCTTCGGCTGGCTGTAGTCCATCCAGTGCGAGTCGCCGCTGGTCCCTTGCGACATGATGCCGACGAATGCGGACGCCTCTCCTGCGCCGAGGTGTTTGCCGATCCCTGCCGCAAATTTTCCAAAGTAATCCGCAGAGACCGGCGCGCCGCCGAAGTAGTGCATCGAGAAATTCGCGAGCAATGCGAGCGGTTTGCCGTCGCGTGTCTGCACGGAGAGCAGCGAGAGATCCGGATCGATCGGCCCGCTCGGTCCGATGGCGTCGGGGCTCACGTAACCGGGATGCATGTGCGCGCGCCCGGACGCGAGACCGAAGGGATCGGTGATCATCTTGTCGGGACGACGAATCCAACGCCGGCAGTTCGTGTATTCCCAAGCCGGCACGACCGCCCAGCCGACGCGCGCCTCGGCCAGTGCCTTCGCCGCACCGATGATGGCTTCGGCGACTTTGTTCGGCAGGAAAGCGGCGTAGTCCTTGTCGAGCCGCGTCCCGAGACACGCCATCGCCGACGGCGCCGAGTGCGTGTGCGTCGCCGAGACGAGCATCCGGTCCGTCGGGATGCCGGTGGCCTTGCTCGCGCGTTCCTTCGCTTCGTCGATGAACTCCCGCGTCATCATGCACGTATCCACGACGCATATCGCAATTCGCATCGCGCCATCGTCGAGCACGAGCGCGCGGGCGTGCAGCGCGTCGTTTGCCTTCGTCGCCTTCTTTTCGAGAAAGCCGCCATTCACGATGACCGGGAACGTCGCCGGCGTGATGTCCACCTTCACGGCCCCCGCGCGAAAGTCCCCAGCCGCCGCGGGGAAAGCAGTCGCCAAGGCGGCGGCGATGAGTGTGAGGGAAAGTGCGATTCGGCTCTTCATGGTGGGGGAATGCGGAGGTGCTGAGATGCTGCCAACCCGCAAGCAACCCCGCCATCTTTAGTGTGCCGGAGTGCCAGCACTCACGCCATCCGGGCAGCGCTCGGAGATCTTCAGATCGCGCCATGCCACTTGTCCATGATCGCGCTGAATCACGCCCGGACAGCGGGCCGCTTCGTCCTCGGATTTGCTGCCGCGCGTGGGGCCGTTCATTTTGCGATGATGGGGAGCAGGATGTGCGAAGGATGCTCTGCGTCGTGACGCAGGGTGTTCGTGACGATGACGAGGCGGCGGTGAGCGTTGAGCGGTTCGCCGGTGTTGGGGTTGATGTCGAAGCGCGGGAAGTTGCTGCTGGAGATGTCCACGCGGATGCGGTGGCCCTTTTTGAAGACGTTCGAGGTCGGGTAGAGCTTGATCGTGAAGGGATACACCTTGCCGGGCTCCATCAGTTTTTCCGTCTTCAACGACTCGCGAAAGCGCGCTCGCACGATGCCGTCAGCGATGTTCAGGTCGAAGCCGCCGGGCCAGTCCGCGCTCGGCGGATGCACGTCGAGGAGCTTGGCGGTGAAGTCGGTGTCCGGTGCGGATGACGACGCCCAGAGCTTCACCTCGATCTCGCCGGTGACTTCCATGTCCTCGGCGAGCGGCTCCGTTTGGAAGACGACCACGTCGCGACGTGCGGAGAGCGGGATCGGCTGCGACCAGTTCCAAAACTTCTCGCCGCCGCGCTGATCCCACGCGCCCTGTTGCATGATGGCGTCGCCGGAGGAGATGTTGCCGCCGAGCGTCGGCACTGGATCGCGCGGATCGAAGTCGTAGCTGGTGCTCGCGGTCGCTGCTGCCGGTTTCGCGATCGCGAGTCCGCCGCCGGACTGGAGATAAAATGGCGTGGGTCGCGTGCGTGCGAGCGGCCACTCCTGCTCATCGCGCCAGACGCCGCCATGGCGCAGCAGGCCTTTCTCGGTCTTGCCGCCGTCGCCGGTGCCCATGACGAAGATGCGCACGCGGGTGGCAAACGGCGCGGCCTTGCCGACGGAGTTTTCCTTTCCGCCGAGCCAGTGATCGAACCACTCCAGCCGCCACGCGAGTTCATCCGCGATCGCCGCGTGCTTGCCAAAGTCCACCTGCCCGTGCGCCGACTTCCCCTGCGCCCCGTGAATCCACGGACCCATAATGAGATACACCGGGCTCTTTAGCGCCCCAGTCAGCGCTCGGAAATTCGCCGTGGTGTTGCCCGCCCACGAGTCATACCAGCCGCCGACGAGATAGACCGGCATGTCCTTGTAACGCGTGGGATCGCTGAGGATGTCGTTCTGCGACCAAAAGGCGTCGTCCGCGCCGTGGCTCATTGCCTGCGTGAGCCACTCCTCGTATTCGGGCGCGAGCTTCAGCGGTGTCGTGCCCGCGCGCAGCGGCAGCAGCGGGAGATAGGAAAAGCGTGTGTCCGCCATTTCCTTGAGCACCGCCGCCGTGCCCGGATCGTGCGACGCCCGGCTGCCGCGGCCCGCATTGAGCATGATCCAATTCCAGAACCGCAGCTCAAACGCCCCCGCGTTGCGCATGCTCTGGCGGCCCATGTTCGACACCGCATCCACCGGAATCACCGTCGCGAGCTGCGGCACCTTTTCGAGCGCCATCGCGTGCTGCGTGCCGCCGACATAGGACGTGCCGACCATGCCGATTTTCCCGTTCGACCACGGCTGGCGGGCGATCCACTCCGCGCAATCCCAGCCGTCCTTCCCGTCATCGGTCAGAAAATGCCACACGCCCTCCGATCCGTAGCGCCCGCGGGTGTCCTGCGCCACAAAGACGTAGCCGCGCGCCGCAAAGTATTCCCCGTAGGTCTTCGCGCTGGTCTTGTTGTAAGGCAGGCGCGTGAGGATGACCGGCACGCGCTCCGTCAGCGCCGTGCCGCCGCGCGCGGGAAGATAGACATCCGTCGCCAGCTTCACCCCGTCGCGCATCGGCACCATCACATCGTGCTCCACCGCGACTTCGGACTGCGGCTCCCGCGCGTCCAGCCACGAAGTGAAGGTGGCTGCGAGGATGAGCGTGAGTGCGAAGTGACGGAGAGCAGAGCGGGCGGTCATGGGGCGGGGTGTGGATGCGATGTGGAGGGCGTTTCTTTTTGGATTCAATGCTGGTCCCAACTCCGATTCGGTTTCTTCCATTGAATGCGCGCGGCGAACACCGCGTTGTCGGAGCCGTATTTCATGCACTGGGTAAAGTCGGCGTAGTTCGGTCCCGTGGTCTGCATCCATTCCGCATCGGTCACCCAGGTCTCGTTTTCATTGACCTCGGTGACACCGAAGTTACCAAGCTTCGCGCCGCGTTGCGGCATGAGTTCGCGCTCGGTGGCGCGCATCACGCGCAATGTTTCCGGGTTCACCTGCCCGATGAACAATGGCGCGCGATTGCGCGGGATGTGGTCGTTGTTTGCCCCGCGCCGGGTATAGACAAGATGGAGCGCGTCGTCGTGCGTGACCCAATGCGCCTGCGTGTTGTAACTGCCGAGGTCGGTGCCGTCGTCCCACAACCATGGTCGCGGTTCGCTGAAGTGAAGACCGTCGTCGCTCGTGCTCACGTAGGCCGCCCTGTCGTGGCGCATGGTGAGGAAGTAGCGGCCCTGGAAGCGCGTGAGTGATGGCTCGCCGAGGCCTCGATCCGTGTCGAGACGCAGCTCGCCGCCGATCTCCTTCACCGTCAATGCCCGCCCGTCGAAGCCGCAACGCAGCACCACGACGCGGGTCATTTTCTCGCCCTTCGAGGAAAAATAGATCGGTAGCAAGATGTCACCATCGGGCAGATCGAGGCGCTGCACACTGCCGGCCCCGGCATTGTGAAAGCGGTCGGCATCGGGCATGGGCAGTGTCTCCCACGCGGTCCAGGTGCGCTGCTCCGGATCGTAGATGGAGAAGATCGTCTCGCGGGTGCGGACGGGCATCACCGCGTTGTTGCGGTAGCGCACGTTGTGGCCGATGCCGAGGAGCTTGCCGGACTTCGCGTGCCACTTCGGCCAGAAGTCGCTTGCCGCCACCACGACGCCATTCGCCTCGTCCCGCCGGCCGAGTGTCGCGGTGTGCTCGATCGGCGCCGACCATGTCTTGCCGAAGTCCTCGGTGCGCACTTCGTTGAGCGCATAAAAGACATCGCTGCCGATGAGCATCGCCTTCTGCATGGTGAGGACGACCGTCGGCGGCATGCCCGGAATGGCGCCCGCCCGCGGATGCACCCAGCAGGATTTCTTGTCGAAGCCGGAGCTGACCGTCTCGAGTTGAATGTTGAAGGCGGGAGCCTCGGCGGCCAGCGCAGCGGTGAGTGGTGACAACAGGAGCGCGATGATCAGGGGGCGGGTCATGGAATGGGACGATTTCGGGGTGAAGCAATCGCGGGCGCGAGCGAGCCGGGGGTGATTACTGCAAGCGCTCGAACAACTCCTCCAGCCCGGCGACGATCTTCGTCGAGGCGTCCGCTTCGAGACAGCTCGAGCGCGCGCGCCACGTTTCGTAGCCGCCGAGCAGGTGCTGCTCGG
>JBGSYE010000403.1:0-2287 GCA_041751075.1 Chthoniobacteraceae bacterium | reverse complement strand
GGCGACATCGTGGTGATCGAGAAGGCCGGCGAGATCATCCCCGCCGTCGTCGAAGTGAAAACGGATCGCCGCACGGGCGATGAGCGCGTTTTCAAAATGCCGACGCAATGCCCCGCCTGCGGGCACGACGTCGGGCGCGATCCCGAGCAAGTCGCCGTCCGCTGCGTGAACGCGAGCTGCCCCGCGCAGCTCCGCCGACGACTGGAGCATTTCGCGTCGCGCGGCGCGATGGACATCGAGGGACTCGGCGAGGCGATGGTCGAGCAGCTCGTCGAACACGGTTTCGCACGGAGCATCGCGGACATCTACGCGCTCACCGCCGAGCAGGTCGCCAGCATCCCGCGCACCGGCGAGAAAAGCGTCGCCAACCTCCTCGCCGGCATCGAAGCGAGCAAAGCGCGTCCTTTATGGAAGCTGCTTTTCGGCCTCGGCATCCTGCACGTCGGAGCGAGCGCCGCCCGCTCCCTCGCCGGGCATTTTCACACGATGGACAAGATCGCCAAGGCGACCGTCGAGGAGATGGAAGCCATCTCCGACATCGGGAAAATCATGGGCCAAAGCGTGCATCGTTGGTTCGAGGACAGCGCGAACCTCGAGACCATCCAGCGCCTGCGCGACGCCGGATTGAACCTCGGTGAGCGTGACGAGCACGCCGCCCCGACCGACGCCACCCTGGCCGACACGACCTGGGTCATCACCGGCACCCTTTCCCAACCGCGTGAAGAAATCGCCGACCTCATCCGCGCGCGTGGTGGAAAAGTGACGAGCGCCGTGAGCAAAAAAACCACCCATGTGCTGGCCGGCGAGGAAGCCGGCAGCAAACTCGAAAAAGCCCAGCGCCTCGGCATCACCGTCTTCGACGAAGCCGACTTCCGCCAACTGCTGGCCGGCTGACCCATTCACGATTGCGGACAAAATTTCCCGCCACGCCCCGGAAGGCCGTCACCGTCAGCTTCGTGAGTTTCACTCCGTGCCCTTTCTCAGCTCCTTTGTCGCCTTGGATTCCAGTTTTTTGATGCTCCCGGCGGCGGGCAGATTCTCGGGCAGTGTGCCGCCGAGTTCTTTCATCGTCTGGCGCACTTTCGCCCCGACTTCGCGGTGCGCGCGGTTCGCCTTGTCTTTGCCGAGGATTTTTTCGCGCCGCAGCTTTTCCTCCGCCTGCGTGGCGCGGAAGAGATTCGCGGCCAGCTCCGTGCTGCCGATGTGATCGAGGATTTGCTGGCCCTTTTTCAGACCCTTCCGGGCGTGGATGTCCTGTGCGCCGAGTCCGCCGTAGAGGCCCATGTAACCGTGGTTTTGGAAAATGGCGTAGTCGCGGGATTCGATGACTCCGGCGCCCTTCGCCGCATCGGCGAGCTGGGTGTTGTGCGTTCTCAGGTCGGAGCGGATGGCGAGGCGGCGCTGCTCTTCGAGTTCCTCGTCGCTCAACTCCTGCCGCCGGGTCTGGATGGCGAAATAGGTCTGGCCTTGCGCCACGATTTCCTTGGCCGGGTCGGCATTCTGGATGACGAGGTAGCAGGCGTAGCGCGACATCATCACGGTCTTCACCGCGCGCTGCCCGCCCTTGCCGATTTCGATCATATCGGTGACCTCAACGAAATGATCGTCCACCCGCTGCCCGCTGTTGAAACAGGCGGTGCGGGCGGACTCGATGACGGCCTGAAAATTGCGGTAGTCCGCGTAATCGAGCACGCGGGCGAAGTCGCGGCTAGACCAGAATTCGTTGCCGGCCGGGTTGGTGCGGCGGATGGCTTCAAAGGGAGTGATTTCCTGGCTCATGGATTCATTTTGCGGCGTTTCCGCCCGGGTAGTCTCTTCAAATTCACCACCGCCGCGTCGAAGTTCTGCTCCACCTGCGAGGGCAAGGAAGAACGGATTGGAACCTCTGGACGGGCGTGGCCTCGCCGACATCAGCGCTCATCGCCGGGCACTTCGCGCACTGGAGAAATGTCCGTCGCTTATCTGCTTACTCGCCGTTCGAAACGCCCGGCGATCCCCCTCGTCCGCCCAATATCGACGGGCCCGCTGCCGAGGTTGCGCTTCGGGAAGGATACGCCTATTTCATCGTGCCAGCCTAAAGGGCTCTTCACTGCTCACCGCGCCGCGATTTCTCCCTCCACCTCCCCCGCTACCGATCCCGCTTTAACGATGAACGACACCCCCTCCTCCCCAGCCCCCGCCGTCGGCGTGCGCATCCTCATCATGGACGATGAGGAAACCATCTGCACCCTCGTGAGCTGCGCGCTCGGGCAATATGGCTACGAAGTCACCGAGGCCTGCGACGGTC
>JBGSYE010000402.1:0-5949 GCA_041751075.1 Chthoniobacteraceae bacterium | reverse complement strand
CCCGCGGCGCGCAATCCGCCGGGCGCCGATCCGCTCAGGCTATCGTCGCCCGCGCTTTCCACGAAGACCCGCGTGCCAGTGCCGCTGCCCGCGCCCACATTCGTCCAAAGGCCGTAACCGAAGTCATCGGTGCGCGTCGTCTGGGTGGCGTCGCCGGTCTGGCGTGTGCCGTTCGAGTTGTAGAGACCGAAGCGAAGGCTCTGGGAATTATTGACCGGCGGCGTGGTGAAGCGGAAATCGAAGTGCAGGGTCAGCGTCTGCCCGGCGCTCAGCGTCGTGATGGGAAAGAAGGCCAGCATTCCGCGGAAGTTCGAGGTGGCGGTGAGCAGCAGCGCCTTGCTCGGTGGCGCCACGCTTGCGTCGTCGGCCACGGTCAGGGTCGCTTGAGTCGTGGTATTGCGAAACCAGACCAGCCCGAGCGGATCGCCGCCGCTCGTATTCGTCGCACTGCCGTCGGTGAAGGGATCATTGACGAAAGGCGCGCCCACCAGCAGGCCGGGGCAGATCGCAAACCAAACGCAGAGAAGCCGCGCACCCACCGCGACGCGGCCATCTCCACTCCGGGGAGACATAAACGCATTCATAATCAGTCTTGAGGGAACCCCCCGCCGGACCGCGCACCCAACTCTCGGTGCCTCAATGCCAGCAAGGCGGCAATGGCGGGATTGGTTGCCGGGAAAGCGGATCGCTGTCAAGCGCGCGGAGCTGGCACGATGCTGTCGTGTGGCATGCGGCACCCGATCCAGAAACCGCCGGCGAATGACCAACGCCCAGGGACCAATCGCCGAAGAACCCTCAACCTCCAACGCCGCAAGCCTCGCCACCACCACGCCCGGGCCTTGGAGATTCCTTGGTCATTGCTCCCTGGTCCTTGGTCATTCTCCGCCGCTGGGCGCCGGTCAATCCGTCGGCGGCGTCAGTGCCTCCGCGGTTCCGAGCTGCGCGTGGAGTATTGAGCAAAGACCGAGCCCGCCGCCGCTGGCGACACTGGCGGCGAGCGAATCGGTGAGCAGGTAGCCATAGACCTGCCCGGCTGGGCCCTCCTGGAGCAGCGGCTTCATGGACTCGGAGAGGAATTGCCGCAGCAGGATGCTCTCGAATTGTTCCGGCACTTTGGCGGCTTCGGCTGTTTTTGGGCTGCCGGCATCCTGCGTAGATGGAGCGGCGGAGAGGAGGGAGATGGGAGGGATGTTCACGGTCAGTTGAGGACAAGCTCGGCCTGGAGGGCGCCGGCTTTTTTCATGCTCTGGAAGATCGCCATCATGTCGCGGGTCGTGATCCCGAGCGCGTTCATCGCCGCCGCCACCTGCTGGATCGTGGGCAGTTCATTGACGATGGAGAAGCCGCCCTTTTGCTCGGTGACTTCCGTCTCGGTGCCCTGGACGATGGCCGTCCGTCCGCTGTCGTTGAAGGAGTTCGGCTGACTCACTCCGAGGCTCGAAGCGATGTTGATGGTGAGCGAGCCGTGGCTCACCGCGACGGTCGAAATGCGCACGTTCGCCGTGGCGATGATCGTCCCGGTGCGTTCGTTGATGACAACGCGCGCGATGTTGTCGGGCATCACTTCGATGGCGCCCAGTGAAGCTACGAAGTTCACTTCATAGCCGCGATATTGCTCGGGCACGCAGACGTTCACCGAGGTCGGATTTTTTGCGATCGCTGTGCCGGGAAAGAGTTCGTTGATTCCTTCGGCCATGCGCGCGGCGGAGGCGTAGTCGGGATTCAAGAGGAGCAGCTCCACCGAGTGGTCGCGCACGATCTGCGCGGCGATCTCGCGCTCGATGATGGCCCCGCCGGTGATCGCGCCGACGGTGGGATGATTCTTCTGCACCGTCGCGCCCCCTGCGCCGCCTTCACCGCCGAGGAATCCGCCGACTGCGATCGCGCCCTGGGCGACGGCATAGACCATCTCGTCCGCACCGAGCAGCGGCGTCTGCAGGAGCACGCCGCCCTGGATGGTCTTCGCATCGCCGATCGCGGAGACGGTGACATCGATCCGCGAGCCGGGTTTGGCGAAGGCGGGAATGTCCGCGGTGATCATGACGGCCGCGACGTTGTCGGATTTGATGGTGTTCGGCGGGACATTCACGCCGAAGCGCTGGAGCGAATTGGCGATGCTTTGCACCGTGTAGGAAAGCTTGCTGTCGCCCTTGCTCGCGAGGCCGACCACGAGGCCGTATCCGACGAGCTGGTTGTCGCGGCCCCCTTCGACGATTGTCACGTCCTTGATCCGGGCGGCGGAGGCGGTCCCGGCAAATAACAAGGCGAGGAGCAATGAACATCCAACTTTCAACATCCAACATCCAACATCCAATAGGCTGCATCGAACGCCGGGTGGAGTGCCGTGCGCACCTTCCGCCGACGCATTGAATGTTGAGTGTTGAATGTTGAGCGTTGGATGTTCGCCTTGGTCGCGCGTCAGGGCTGCAGTGTGCGGTTGGTTCATCGGCTCAAAAGGGGTTGATCTTGTCGTTCAGCCGCAGCAGCCAGCCCTTCTTCTGCGCGTCGGTGAGCGTGCCTTCGGAGACGATCTCGATGCGTGCGTCCGCGATGTTGCTGGAGAGGACGGTGTTGTCCGCCTGCACGTCGTAGGTGCGGATGATCCCGCGCAGCGACGCAAACTGCCGCTCCTTCGAGAAGCTGATCTCGCGGATGCCTTCGACGACGAGGTTGCCGTTCGGCAAAGTGTCGATGACCTGCACGGCGCAGCGCGTGGCGATGGTCTGCGAGTTTTTGATCTCGCCGCCGCCGGTGTAGTCGGTGGCGCCCCCCGCGGCGACCGAATCCACCTCCGGCAGCTTGAAGTCCTTCGGCAATTGGTTCGCGTACTTGCCCCTCAGCAACTCGAGCGGGTACTGGATGAATTGATTGATGACACCGGTGGCGGTGCCAGCAATCCCCTTGGCGGATTTGTCGGTCTTCAGCCGGAGCGAGTCCGACATCGAGACGGTCTCCTGCACGACGATGGTGACGATGTCGCCGATGCGTTTGGCGCGTTTGTCGGCAAACATGCCGCGCTCATCGGTGATGCCGTCTTTCCACAGAGATCCGGCCGGAGCCGGGGCCGTGGAAGCGAGGCACGCCACGACGAGCACGAGCGACTTAGAAGTGAACCTGGACTTTGCTTTCATTGAGGATTTGGCCGCTGAATTCCCGGCGGCTTTCGAGGTTGCGGAGTTTGATGAGGTCGCCGGCGGCGCCGCTCTCCAGCGCGAGCGCTTTCATGCTCACGGCGAGCATGCCTTGCAGCGCGACGACTTCGACGACCTGCCCCTTTCGGACGAGCGGCCGCTCGATCACGTCGCGGGTGGTGAGGGCGCGCCCTGCCGGAATGCTCTGGGTGATGTCGAAGCTCGTCGGGTCGTTCGTCGCCGGAATCAGCGGGGTGCGTTCGCGGAGGACGTCCACTTTTTGCACTCCGAGCAGCTTGCGATCGAGTTCCTGGCCGCGCTCGAGCCGCGTGGCGGCGACCCACACTTCCTGCCAGAGCTGTGCCCGCAGCGGGAGCTGCCATTCGCCGATGACGGCGCCGCCGGAGCTGGCCTTGGCCCGGATAAAGAATGCGCCGCTCACTCCGCCGATCGGAAGTTCCGTGACGGCGAGGAAGAGATCGTCGCCCGGAAGCCGGACCGCTTCCCATGCGCGGCCGAGCGTGAGTTGGAGTTCTCCGGTGACGGAGAGCCGTGCGGCGAGCTCCTTTTCGAGCGCCTCCACGAGCCGCTCCGCGGTAAGGAGCGATGTTTCCGACACGGCTTGCGCTCCGGGAGTCGCGGGGGTCGCGGAGGTCGCATGAGTCGCCATCGGAGCCGTCGCGATTGGAGCGAGCAGCCGGTCGAGCTGTGCGTGCGCCGTCGTGGCGAGCAGCAGGATGATGAATGCAGCTCTCATCGCTTGAGCTGCGCGATCTGGCCGAGCATTTCGTCGGAGGTCTGGATGCTCTTGGAGTTCACCTCGTAGGCCCGCTGCGCTTGGATCATGTTCACCATCTCTTCGATGACGCTGACGTTGGAAGTTTCGAGGAAGCCCTGGAGCATCGAGCCAAAGCCGTTCTCCGCGGGATTCCCGAGCTCGGCGGTCCCGCTGGCCGGCGTCTCTTCGTAGATATTGCCGCCGGCGCTGCGCAGGCCCGCGGGATTCGCGAAGCGCGCAAACTGGACGCGGAAATTTTGCGAGCCTCCCGCGCTCTCGATCGTCGCCTCTCCGGTCGAGGAAAAGGACACTGCGGTGGCGCCGGGCGGGATCGGCTGGAAGCCGCTCAAAACGAGGAGGCCGTCGCTCGTGATCACACGTCCCTGGCCATCGACCTTCAGCGCACCATCGCGGGTGTAGCCAAAGGTGCCGTCGGGCCGCTGCACTTGCAGGAAGCCTTCCCCCTGGATCGCGATGTCGAATTTTTCGCCGGTCTGCTTGAGCTGGCCCTGGCTGAAAACCTTCGCCGTCGAGACGACGCGCGCGCCATTGCCCATCTCGACACCGGTCGGCACGAGATTGCCGCCCCCGGCTTCCGCGCCGACGGCCCGCGGGCGCTGGTAGATGAGATCCTGAAACTCGATCTTGCTCCGCTTGAAACCGGTGGTGTTCGCGTTCGCGAGGTTGTTCGCGATCGTGTTCAAGTTCTGTTGCTGCACGTCCATGCCCGAGGCGCCGGAGTAGAGAGATTGGATCATAAAGGGTGGGCGATTGGATTAACCGAGCGGATTGCCGAGCGACTGGATCGCCTTGCCGGCGCTTTCGTCGTGCGACTGGATGACGCGCTGGCTGGCTTCGTAAGCGCGCGAGACGGTGATGAGGTTCACCATCTCCTGGAGGCCGACGACGTTGCTCGACTCGAGTGCGCCGGTGACGACTTTGGGCCGCTCGATCGGAGTCGGTTGCGTGCCGTCCCCCGGTCCGAGCATTCCGTCACCGATGCGGCGCAGGGTGGAAGGGTCCGCAAAATCCACGAGCCCGATGCGTCCGACGATCTGGTCGCCCTGCACGATGGCGCCGTCGGCATTGATGGAAACGCGCCCGCCCTCGGGTCGCAGAGTGATCGGGCCGCCGTCGCCGAGCACGGAATAGCCGAGCTTGTTCACGATCGTGCGCTCGGAGTTCACGTGGAATTCGCCGTCGCGGGTGTAGCCGGTCGTGCCGTCGGGCCGCTGGATCTGGAAGAAGCCCGCCCCTTCGATCGCAAAGTCGAACTCGGCTCCCGTGGTGCGGATCTGGCCGTTCTGCATATTGATCCGCGACACCGCGCTCGGCATCGCGCTCTGCGAGGCTGCGGCCGAACGATCGCCAGCACCGCGGATCTGCCCTCCGAGGACCGAGGCGAAAGTGGCCTCCGTCTTCTTGAATCCGGGCACGGACGAAGCGGCGAGATTCTCGGAGATGATGCCCTGCCACCGCTCGAGAGCGGCGAGAGAGGCAGCACCTTGATAGACTCCGATGTTCATTGTGCCGGCCTGCCTAGCACCGCTTGTGCCACTGCTTTCCGAGCCCCGTGAGCGGCGGATGAGTCACCGCAATCCACTCGGATGTCGGCACAATTTACCCGGCAAACTGTACCGCCCTGCACAATGCCGCCCGCCCGCAAAAACGAGTGAGGCGGCACGACCCGTGGACCGTGCCGCCTCTCCTTGGATCGTTGCAAGCCGCTTACAGCGTCTTGCAGAACTCTTCCAGCCGATCGAGCCCCTTCTTGATGATGTCGAGGCTCGTCGCGTAGCTGAGGCGGATGGTGCGGTCGTCGCCAAAGGCGATGCCGGGGACCACGGCGACGTGATGCTTGCTCAGCAGCCGATCGGCAAAGTTCGTCGAGGAGAGGCCGAGCTGGCTGATGTTCACCAGCACGTAAAAGGCGCCCTGCGGATTCACTACGCTCACCCGCGGCAGCGCCTGCAGGCGGTTCATCATGTAGTTCCGGCGCACGTCGAATTCCCCGCGCATATCCTCGACCGCGGTCTGGTC
>JBGSYE010000401.1:0-6145 GCA_041751075.1 Chthoniobacteraceae bacterium | reverse complement strand
GTCCTGCGCGCCGGCGCCGATAGCGAGATGACCAGCGGCCTGTCGCGTGAAGAGGTGCGCACCATCAGCGACGCGCCCGGCGTGGCGCGCGGCGCGCAGGGTCCGGTGGCCTCGGCGGAAATGTTTGTCATCATCGACCTGCCAAAGCGCTCCACCGGCACCGGCGCGAATGTCCCGCTGCGCGGCGTGGACCTGAAAGCCTTCGACGTGCGCGGCACGGTGCAGATGGTGCAGGGTCGCCGCTTTGAGCCGGGCAAAAACGAGATCGTCGTCGGTGCCGGCGCCGCACGAGAATTCGCCGGACTCGACCTCGACCGCGAACTCCGCGTCGGCCAAAACACCTGGAAGATCGTCGGCATCTTCACCGCGAATGGCGGCGTGGCCGAATCGGAAATCTGGGCAGACGGTCCCGTCCTGCGCTCCGCCTACAAGCGCGAGGAGAACTACCAATCCGTCTATGTCCGGCTCAGCTCCAGCGGCGCGTTTCAGGAGTTCAAAGACGCTCTCACCACCAATCCGCAGCTCAAGGTGAAAGTCGCGCGCCTTGCCGATTTCTACGCCGAGCAATCGACCCTCATCACCGAATTCATCAGCACCATCGGCGTCTTCATCGCCGCGATGATGGCCCTCGGCGCGCTCTTCGGCGCCCTGAACACGATGTACAGCGCCGTGGCCTCGCGCACCCGCGAGATCGCCACCCTGCGCGCTCTCGGTTTCAGCGCCAGCCCGATCATCATTTCGGTGCTCTTCGAGTCCATCGTGCTCGCCCTCGCCGGCGGCCTCCTCGGCGCCGCCATCTCCTACTTCGTCTTCAACGGCTTCACCACCACGACGATGAATTTCCAAACCTTCAGCCAGGTCACCTTCGCCTTCGCCGTCACCCCCGAACTGCTGGTGCGCGCCATGACCTGGGCCGCCGCTCTCGGCCTGCTAGGCGGCCTCTTTCCCGCCATCCGAGCCTCCCGCCTCCCCATCGCCGCGGCGCTCCGGGAGACGTGAGTGGCCGTCGATGGCCCACTGGCGTAACTACTTGATCTTCGCCCGTGTGTCTTGAAGCGCCTTGGCCGAGGTCTCGAGGGCCTGGCGTTCCTTCGGCCAGAGTTCGAGTTCGATGTGCTGGAGGGCGCCGCCGCGGCCGACGACTGTTGGGACGCTGATGCACACGTCGCGGATGCCGTAGGGGCCGCGGACGAGGCTGGAGACGGGGAGGATGCGGCGACGATCGAGGGCGATGCAGTCGATGACTTCGCGGATGGCCACGCCGACGGCCCATCCGGCACCGCCTTTGCGTGAGATGACTTCAGCGCCGCTCTTTTGCGTGCGCTCGAAGATCTGCGTTTGAAAAGTCGGCGTGACGCCAGGGAATTTCAGCAGCGGGAAGCCATCGACGCTCGCGGACGACCAGATGGGAAGCATAGTGTCACCGTGTTCGCCGAGGATCATGGCGCGGACTTGCGTGGGTGGGAGCTTGAGGGATTGCGCGATGAGCGAGCAGAAGCGCGAGGTGTCGAGTACGGTGCCGAGGCCGAGCACTTGCGCGGCGGGCAGGCCGGTCTGCTCGACGGCGAGCTGCGTGAGGATATCGACGGGGTTCGAGACGACGAAGACGATAGCATCCTTTTTGAGGCCAGCGTGCTTGAGGCTTTGCAGGATGCCGACGAAGAGGCTGACGTTGCGGTTGATGAGGTCGAGGCGAGATTCGTCGGGCTTGCGGCGCAGACCTGCGGTGATGCAGATGATATCCGCATTGGCGCAGTCGGCATAGGTGCCGGCGTAGATGTTTTGATCCGCGCAAAAGGCGGCGCCGTGGAGCAGGTCGAGCGCTTCCCCTTCGGCCGTGGCCTGGTTGGCATCGAGAACAATGATGTCTTTGACTATTCCGGAGCACTGGAGGGCAAACGCTGCGCACGAACCGACGCGGCCGCCGCCGCCGATGATGGCTACTTTCATATTACTTCGAGAGGTTGGCGACGATTTCGTCGGTGAGCTTTTGCACGAGGGCTTCGACATCGGCGTCGCTGGTCGGCGCGCCATTGGTCATGGGATTGAACGGTGTGACGGGCGACGAACACCCATGTGAACCGCACATCTGCGTCCACGGATCGACTTCGCAGAGGCCGGCGGCCTTGAGTTCATAGCGGTCGTCAGGCAGGCCGAGGCCCTTCTTAATATTGAGCAACTCGGGCAGTTTCTCGCACGGGATGGACGCGCTGCCGGGGATGGCTTGCGCGAGGATCACCGTGCGGCAATACGCATCGGTGATCTCCATCTTGAAGTAAGCGTCCTCGACCGACTTGCCCCAGCAGATGACGCCGTGGTTCCCCATGAGGATGGACTGATGCTTCGGCGCGAGCGGATAGATCTCGGCGGCGATCTCGGGGCTGCCGGGAGTCTTGTAAGGTGTGTAGGCCACGGTGCCGACGAAGACCTCGAGCTCGGGGATCAAGCGCGGCGGCGGCTGCATGCCTTTGATGGCAAAGGCCCCGGCATGGCATGGATGCGCGTGGCACACGGACACCGCCGCGGGCGTCGAATGATAGATCGCGAGATGCGTGGTGATTTCGCTCGAACGCTTCCAAGTGCCGCCGCATTGGTTTCCCTTTCCATCGACCATGCACATCATGTCCGGCTTCATGAAGCCCTTGCTCACGCCGGTGGGCGTGCAGAGGAAGCGGTCCGGTCCGATCCGGCAGGAGATATTGCCTCCGTTTCCGTCGCAATATTCGCGCATCCAGATGCGGCGGCCGATGTCGCACAGTTGTTCCTTGAGTTCCTCCGCCGCTTTCGAGCTAAAGAGCCGCACATCCTCGGCGCTGTAGCCACTCGACGAGCTTCCGCCAGCAGGCGCGGCAGCAGCCGGAGCCGGAACGCCGTCGTCATAGACGACCTTGATCCCGGCTTCGGTGAAGATGTCCTTCGCACCGGGGGTGAGGCGGGTTTCAGAGTTCTGTCGGAACTCCTTGGCACCGGTCTTTACAAAGTCCGAAGCTTCTTTTTGGGCGATTAGTGTCATGGGTTACTCCTTGTAGAAAAATTCGTCAACCAGCGCGGCGCAGTAGGCATCCACGGGGGTCGGTGTGGGAAAGGGGCAGGCGGCTTCGCGGCCTTCGCTGATGGCAATGTGCTGCCCGACGCCGGCGCCGAGCTGGTCATAGACCACGATGGCTGGGTCGTGCGTGTCCGCGCCGCCGAAGGTGTCGGTCTTCCACGGCAAAGTAAGAAGGAGCCGCTCGCCGGTGTAGCGCTTGTGCCGCACGGAGAGAGTCACCCGTCCGATGACGGTGCCCATTCTCATCGAGCACTCCCTTCTGAAGTGCTGAAAACATCCAACATCCAACATCCAACATCCAACATCCAATGAACCTGTCGGAAATCCGGATGCGCCATTGGATGTTGGATGTTCATCACAACGCGAGATCCCTTTCCGGATCGATAATACCCAGCACCGTCCACCGCGCCGGACTGCGCTCGTCGCCGACGATCTTGCGCGCTTCGCTGCCATCGCTGGAGATGAGCACCTTCTGTCCGATACCCGCGCCGAGTGAATCGAGCACGATTTGCGGTGCAAGGTCGGGACTCTCCGGCATCGCGATGAGCAGCCGCCAGCCATCGAGGCTCTTGTGCTTCACCGTCGCAGTGACGTGCCCTTTGATCGTCGCGAGGCGCATTTAGAAAAGGTTCAGCTCTTCAACCATCACGCAGCGACGCGACCGGGTGAAGGTCATCGGGGTGGTCACGCCTTCGCCGGTCGGCGTGGCAACGCTGAAGCTCAGGAAGCCTTCGCCGCCGAGGCCCAGTCCCGTCATGCACGGGCCGTTCTTGATGAAGAGCGTCGTATCGACGGCCTGCGCCATCTTGGTGAGGTTGCGGATGTTTTGCGAATGCATCATCGCGGTGTGCCTGTAGCCATGCTCGGCATGGATCGCCGCGGCGATGGCCGCGTCCACGTTCGGAACCCGGATGATCGGGATGAAAGGCATCATCTGCTCCTCCTCGACAAAGAGATGGTCGGCGCCAGTTTCGCCGAACAGAAGCTGGGTGGCTGGCGGCACATCGAGGCCGATCGCTTTGGCCAGCACGCCCGCGTCGCGACCGACGAGCTTCTTGTTCACGACATGGCTCGATGTTCCCGGCGGCGCATTTTCCGGCGCGTGAAAGGCGACCTTCGTCAGACTCTCCACCTGTTTCGCGTCGAGTTGCACCGCTCCCGCCTTTTTCAACGACGCGATGAGCCGGTCTGCGGCGCCTTCCACCACGAAGACCTCCTTCTCCCCGATGCAGAGTAGGTTGTTGTCGTAAGAGGCGCCTTGGATGATGTCGCGTGCGGCTTTGTCGAAATCCGCCGTTTCATCGACGACGACGGGCGGATTTCCGGGCCCTGCGCAGATGGCGCGCTTGCCCGTTTTCATGGCAGCGGCGACGACCGCGGGGCCGCCGGTGACGCAGAGCAATTTCACCCGCGGGTGGCGGCACATCACGTCAAAGCTCGCGAGCGTGGGCTTGGCCACAGTGGTGAGCAGGTGGGAAATGCCGGTTTCCTGAAAGATGCCTTCGTTGTAAGCGCGGATCGCAATTGCCGCGCAATTCGCCGCGGCGGGATGCGTGTTGAACACGACGGCATTGCCTGAAGCGATCATGTTGATGGCATTGCCGGTAAGGGTGGGAACGCTATGGGTCGAGGGGGTAACCGCGCCGATCACGCCCCACGGTGCAAAGTCGATGACGGTGAGTCCGTAGTCGCCGCTGAAAGCGTGGCGCTCCATGAACTCCACACCGGGCACGAGATCCCCGCAGATCTTGAGCTTCTCGATCTTGTGGTCGAGCCGGCCGATCTTAGTCTCGGCAAATTCGATCTCGCCCCATTCGCTGGCTTTGGCCACGCACATCCGGCGGATGACCTGGATGGCTTTGCGCCGCGCGGAGACGCCGAGTTCGCTGAGCTTTTCAAAGGAGCGATGCGCGGCCTCGCAGGCGTCTTCCATTCTCTCATAGACGCCGAACTGGCTCTGGCCGGAGGAGGTTACCTTGGTTTGCGTCTGGAGCCGCGCGAGCACTTCGCTCACGACGCGGGAGACAAGTTTGTCGTCAATGTTCATATCAATCACAGAATTCTACTTAGCTTTTCCCCTCAATTGCTTGAGTCGGTCGTTGATGGCCCTCAGTCTCTTTCGCACCTTTTCACGCTCGGCTAACAGCGCCGCTTTCTCTGTGCTCGGCCGTTCGCCGAACATATTCTCCTTCGCAATCCGCCTCATTTCAGGCTGGTGAATTGTGCCTTCTTGGAGCCGCCGATAAACATCCAGTGACACCGGGGAGTTGCGCACCGCGAATGTCCCCTCCTCAAAAACAACGCGAATCGAGTGTTGGACCGTATTCACCTTTGCCTTGAAGCCATGCTTCTTCATGAGCGGCACAACATGGGTGCCCAAGGACCACAGATTTGCTAGTGCAGAAGAGCTCATTTTGCTACCCACCAACCGGTCTCTCACTTTCGCGAGGAACTCCGGACCCCGTTGGCTGGCCTCAAATATGCGCTCAGCTTTATGGTCAGTGTCCTTCGTCCTGATGACGGCCCTTGCAACGTCGGCTGGGCTACTGATCGAACTGGGCGTTTTCATTTCGCCTTGTAGAGGATGCGTTTGCCGACATCGACCGTGTCCACGAGACCGATCACGACGGCATCGACGGGTGAATCTTTGTCGTCGGCTGCGAGGCGGGCGGAGCTGCCTTGCACGACGAGGACAATTTCGCCTTCACCCGCGCCGAGGCTGTCCACGGCGACGAGCGTGCTCGTGCCGGGTTTCCAGTCGCCGTCCTTCGCGGAGTCGATGACGAGAGGACGGACGAGGAGGAACTTATTCCCCGTCATCTTCGCGTTCTTCTTCGTCGCGACGACGCTGCCTTCTACGCGGGCCAGGATCATGGCTGGAAAGCGCGAAGGGACTTACTTGGCCTTGGGCAGGACGGCGGGGAGGTCGTTGTGCGGGCGGGCGATGACGCTCACGCTGACGATTTCACCGAGCGATTGCGCGGCGGTTTTGCCGGCTTCGGTGGCGGCTTTGACGGCGGCGACGTCGCCGGTGACGCAGACGGTCACCATGGCGTTGCCGACCTGGGTCATGGGGCCGACGAGTTCGACGTTGGC
>JBGSYE010000400.1:0-2882 GCA_041751075.1 Chthoniobacteraceae bacterium | reverse complement strand
CGCCTGCGGCACGTCCGGCTCGATCGCCGGAGAGACATCGGCGCGCCGCTGAGTTTCACACGACCGACTCGAGATGCACCCGCGATGGGTAAGGCATGAAGCACTTCACTTACGAAACCCACTGGGACGAAATCAAAGGCCAGCTCAGGCAACGTTTCGCGCAACTCACCGACGACGATGTGGCCTTCGTGAAAGGCAAAGCCGAGGAACTCCTCGCACGCCTTCGCGAAAAGCTCGGGATGTCCGCTGAGGATCTCAATGCGCTCCTGGCGGAATTGAACGCCGCGGCCACCGATCGCTTGGAGAGCGCGAAGGACAAGCTCGGCCATCTCGCCGACGATGTGCGCGGGCGTGCCAGTGCCGTCGCCGGCGACGTGAAAGCCCGGGCGACCGCCGCCGCGGAACAGGCGAAAGTGCAGGCGAGCGCCGCGTACGATCAGGCACGCGATCGGGCGCGCGGACTTTTTTCCGACGGAGAGGAATACGTGCGGCACAATCCGCGCGAATCCCTCCTGGCCGCGATCTGCGCGGGCTTCGTCGCCGGTCTGCTTATCCGGCGCTGAGTCGTCGGATCCTGCACTTCTGCCGGCGACTGGGAGAGAAATGCCCGAGGTCCAAGGACCACGCTGGCAATGCAGAATGGCGTCTGAGCCGGACGGATAGCCCGAGACCAAGGCGCGGACTACTTGCTCACTGCCCGGCGCGCTTCATCTCGCGTGTGAGCTTCTCGCGCTCGGGACCGTCGGTGTGCTCGGCATCGGCGCGGACGTCGAGCGCCTGCTTTTCTCCAGTGCTCAGATGTTTCGTCGCCTGAGGGGCGGAGGCTTCGGTGCGGGTGGCTGGCTTTGGCTTTTTCATACGCAAAGGAATCGCGGCTGCGAGGCGGCGCGGTCTTTCCCGCGCACGCCGAACTTTCCATGCACGCGGAGCGCGGGCGTGCTGCGAAACACGAAGCGCATGAACAAACTCGCCCGCCTCATCCGAATCCCTGCGCTGGGGCTGATGCTCAGCGCGGCCGCCTGCCTCACCGGCGCCGGGGAGAAGCCGACCACGACGAGAGCGTGAACCCCGTCCTGCCCGTCCCGCGTCTGCAAGGTCTCGCGACCGACTTCGATGGAACGCTCGCGCACAATGGGACGGTCAGCGCCTCCACGCTCGCGGCTTTACAGCGGCTGAAGCACACGGGATTCCGGCTGATTCTGGTGACCGGCCGCGAGTTGAACGATCTCGCAGCGATCTTTCCCGAACTCGGCTGGTTCGATCTCGCGGTGATGGAGAATGGCGCAGTGCTTTTCGATCCCGCGACGGGCAAGACCGAGGCACTCGCCGAGCCGCCGCCGACGGATTTCGTCGCGCGGCTGCATGAGCGCGGTCTGCCTCTGTCCCTCGGCAAGGTCATCGTCGCGACCTGGGAGCCGCACGAGACGGTAGTGCTCGAAGCGATCAAGGATCTCGGGCTCGAGCTCCAGGTCATCTTCAACAAGGGTGCCGTGATGATCCTCCCGAGCGGCGTGAACAAGGCCACCGGCTTGAAGGCGGCGCTGCAACGGCTCCACCTCGAGCCCAGGCAAGTCGCGGGCATCGGCGATGCGGAGAACGATCACGCCTTTCTCGAAATCTGCGGCTACCCGGTGGCCGTCGCGAATGCCCTGCCCGCTCTCCGCGCCAAAGCGGCTTACGTGACGGAGGGCGATCACGGCGACGGGGTGGCAGAGTTGATCGAACGAATGCTCGCAGCCGTGGAGGAAAAGCCATGAGAACCGTCCCGAAGAGATTTCCCGGGGGTGAAGCGAGGACTGGGCGCAACCCCCGGAATCAATCGAAAGGCGGGTTCCAGGGGTTCCGCTCGTTCGTCGCTTCACCCCCGGCTGATTTCCGGCGGCCCTTCGGGACACCAGTTCGCCTCGAGCGATGAAGGTGCTGATGATCGACGTCGGCGGGACGAGCGTGAAGATGATGGCGGGCGGCCACGAAGGCGTCCGCAAGTTTCCCTCCGGCCGCGGATTGACCGCGGCGAAGATGGTCAAGGGCGTGCTCGGGGCGACGGAAGACTGGGAGTATGAAGCGGTGACGCTCGGCTTCCCCGGCCTGGTCCGCGAAGGCCGCATCGCGCGCGATCCGCTCAATCTTTCCGGCGGCTGGATGGACTTCGATTTCGAGCACACGCTGAAGCGGCCCGTGCGCATCATCAATGACGCCGCGATGCAGGCGCTCGCCCGTTACGAGAGCGGGCGGATGCTCTTCGTGGGCCTCGGCACCAGCGTCGGCGCGGCTTTGATCGCCGACGACACCATCGTGCCTTTGGAGATCGGCATCATGCGGCTCTCGAAGTCGGAGGGCTTCATGGATCGGCTGAGCAAGGAAGCGCTGACCTCGCGTGGAAAGAAACGCTGGCAGCGGAGCGTCGAACGCGCCATGGCCTTGCTGCGCGACGTCTTCTGGCCCGATCACATCGCTCTGGGCGGCGGCAATGCCCGGCATCTCGATCCGCTCCCGGAGGGTTGCGAACGCGGCGACAATGAGGACGCCTTCCGCGGCGCGCTCCGCCTCTGGCCCGGGGCCGACATGCTGGCCGAGCCGCTCACGACGACCTGGCGCATCGCGCGGAAGAAAAAGGCGGAGAAATAAAAAGCCGTCGCTATCTCGGCGGGGCCGTGGCGATGGCGGCGGCGAGGGAGTGGATGTCCACGGGCTTGGTGAGATGCGCGTAGAAGCCGCTCTCGCGGCTGCGCGCGAGGTCTTCATCCATGCCGTAGCCGCTGAGCGCGATGCCGGGCAGGCCGTGCGCATCGCGCAGCTCTGCCATGAGGGTGTGGCCGTCGCCGTCGGGCAGGCCGAGATCCGAGATCACGAGATCGAAGCCCGCGGTGGCGGCGCGTTCA
>JBGSYE010000399.1:0-3343 GCA_041751075.1 Chthoniobacteraceae bacterium | reverse complement strand
ACGGCGCCGACGCGGCGATCAATGGCCTCGACTGTCCGCGGCACGAGGAGGAGCAGGCGGTGGCGACCTTTGCGCGCAGCCTGCGCGAGGCGGCGCAGCTCTTTCAGCGCAGGTCCGTGCCTGCCGGGCCGATCCCGAGCTGGAATGAGGTGCAGTCCGCGCTCCCGGATTTCCTCGATGAACTGCGCGAGGCCGTGCGGCTCGACAATCGGTAGCGCTCTGGCGGGTTCGGTCCCGCTTCGCGAATGTTCAAGGATGGAGGACCAAGTACGATGACCAATGACGAGGGAATCGCCATTGCCCATCTGTGGTCGTGGCACGCATTGCGGCATGGGAGCTTGGGAGTTCCCTGATCATTGCTCCTTTGGCATTGGTCATTCGCCCAAGGCCGTCGCTTCACTTTCTGAGACCCAAGCTCGATGCGACGGAGCGCGTTCTTGCGGGAGCGCGCGGCCGCCCTTCGAGGTTTTTGGCTCGATCGCCCTGGTCATTCGCCGCCGGTCACTCGCGCAAAGTGCATGACACGCTCTAAGCTGAAGTTTCCTCTCGGGTTCCTACTTCCTACTCTCATGCGCTCCCCTGTATTTCTCGCCGCCTCGTCCCTCCTCATCACCACTGCCGCTCCTGCTTCGGACTGGCCCCAGTGGCGGGGGCCGCTGCGCAATGGCGTCGCTGTGGATTCGCCGAAGCTGCTCGACGCGATTCCCGACGCTGGATTGAAGGAACTCTGGGAGAGCGAGACCGTCCCGGCAAACGATGAAGGCGGCCTCGGGAGCCCGGTGGTGGCGAGCGGGAAGGTGTACCTCGGCCTGGTCTGGCATCGCGACATTCCGTCCGAGACGCGGCAGATCGACGATCTCGCGCTGCGGCGGATGGGACATCAAGCGATGAACGATTTGAGCAAGGAAACTCTGGCTGAAATGGAGAAGACGCGGCTCTCGCTTTCGCCGTCCTTGCGCGGGAAGAAGCTGGAGGAATTCACCGCGCAATGGCTGGAGAAGAATCTCACGAAAAAGCAGCAACAGCTTTACTCGGGCGTCGTCGAGCGACGCTTCAAGCAAGGCAAACTCGCGCTGGCACTGGATGTCCTGGCCGCGCTCGACAAACACAAGAATCACATCTTTCCGAACGATGCCGAGATGCGGGAGTGGCTCGACGCGCAGGGCTGGAGCGAGGCGGTGAAGCAGCAGATCATCGCCGCGGTGCCGCCCACCGAGCGCGTGGCGGAAGACGCCGTCATCTGCCTCGACCTCGCTTCCGGCAAGACCCTGTGGACGACGAAGCTGCCCGGTGCGCCGGTGGGCCGCGGAGGTTCGGCCACGGTGTGTGTCGCGGATGGAAAAGTATTCTCCGTGGCCAGCAAACGCGTGTGGTGCGTGGATGCGGCGACCGGCAAGGTCGTGTGGGAAACCCCGATCGGGAAAGGGAAGCGTGGCATCGGCAGCTCGCCGCTGGTGGCGGAGGGGGTGGTGGTCGTGAATGCGGACGGCGTGCAGGCCTTCGATGCTGCGACTGGCAAGCCGCTCTGGAGCGATGCGAAGGCGGGCGGCAGCAACTCGTCGCCGGTCGTGTGGAAGAGCTTTGTGCTCTGCAATGGGAGGAATGAGTTGCAGGCCTTCGATCTCAAGAATGGCTCCGTCGCCTGGGCCGCGCCGGGCGGCGGCGATTCCTCGCCGGCGATCGCTGGCGATGTGCTGGCGATGCAGGCGAAGTCGGCCTCGCTCGGGCTGGTGGCCTATCGCCTCGCGCCCGACGGGGCGACGAAGCTCTGGAACTTCCCGATCGACGGACGCCGGACGCAGGCCAGCCCGATCATCCACGAGGGCTACGTCTATCACATGGAGGACAACGTCCACTATTGTTTCGAACTCGCGACCGGCGCGCCGAAGTGGCAGGCCCCCGCGCAATCCACGATCGCTTCGCCGACGCTCGCCGATGGAAAGATCTTCGTGATGGCGAACAACGGGAACTCGCTCCTCGCGATCAAGGCCACCCCGGACGAGCGCGTCGAACTCGGCAAGGCCACGGTGCGCGCACAATGGGTGCCGTCGCCGTGCATCGCCGACGGCAAGGTGGTGCTGCGGATGAAGGACAAGCTGAAATGCTGGGATCTTGCCGCACGCTGAGTTTCCCTCTTCCCCACACCGCCATGAAAATCCCCGCTCTACTTCTCCCCACGATCGTCGCCAGCGCGTTGCTCATCGCTCCGGCATTCGGCCAGCAGTCTGCATCGCAGAAGAAGGACACCACGCTCGCACCCCCGAAGAACCTCAAGACCACGCTCGCGCCCGGCTACAGCATTCCCACGGTGGATATCTCCGCGGAGACGGCGCGGCAGGTCATCGTCGATCGTGAGGAAGGCCAGTATCTCGGACATCCGACGACCGTCCTGCTCGAAGACAACCAGACGATGCTCATCGTCTATCCGAAGGGGCACGGTCGCGGCGCGATCGTGTACAAGCGGAGCAACGACGCCGGGAAGACGTGGAGTGAGCGCCTGCCCACGCCGAAGTCGTGGGAGTCTTCGCTCGAGGTGCCGACGCTGCATCGCGTCGTCGATGCGGCGGGAAAGAAGCGCATCATCATGTTCAGCGGGCTGTATCCGATTCGCATGGCGGTGACGGAGGATGACGGCGCGACGTGGAGCGAGTTGAAGCCCATCGGCGACTTCGGCGGCGTGGTCACCATGGCCACGGTGCTCGACTTGAAGACGCCCGGGCATTACCTCGCATTCTTCCACGACGACGGACGCTTCATCCGCGGCGGGGCGGAGGAGAAGTACCGCGTGAAGAGTCCGCACAGCGACCACACTTCCTCGACCGCGAAGCCGTGGCGCTTCTGGGTCTATACCACGCTCTCAAAAGACGGCGGCCTCACCTGGAGCGTGCCCGCGCCGATCGCGATGCTGCCCGATGCGAGTCTCTGCGAGCCCGGCGCGCTGCGTTCGCCGGATGGGAAGGAGATCGCCGTGCTGCTGCGCGAGAATTCCCGGAAGTACAATTCCTTCGTCATCTTCTCCAAGGACGAGGGTCTCTCGTGGAGCGAGCCGCGCGAGCTCCCTGCCGCTCTCACTGGCGACCGGCACACTGCGCGCTACGCGCCCGATGGCCGGCTCTTCATCACCTTCCGCGACACCACGCACGTCAGCCCGACGAAGGGTGACTGGGTCGGATGGGTCGGCACCTACGACGACATCGTGCATGGCCGGGAAGGCCAGTATCGCGTGCGGATCATGGACAACACCAAGGGTGCGGACTGCACTTATCCCGGCCTGGAGTTGCTCCCCGATGGCACGTTCGTCACGACGACGTATGGCCATTGGGTGGAAGGCGCGATGCCGTTC
>JBGSYE010000398.1:0-4742 GCA_041751075.1 Chthoniobacteraceae bacterium | reverse complement strand
GGTGTGAAAGCTCTGGCCCCATTGATCCCAGGCGATGCCCCAGGTGTTCACAAAGCCCTTGAGGTACACCTCCACGCGCTCGGTGCGCGGATCGTAGGCAAAGACGCCGCCGCTATTCAGCCGCACCATGCCCCACGGCGTCTCGAGATGGCTGTGAATGTAGATGCTTTGGTTGAAATAGAGGCGTCCATCCGGCCCCCAGCGCAGGGTGTGGATGAGGTGATGCGTGTCCTCGGTGCCGAAGCCGGAGAAGACGATGCGGGTGCGATCGGCGCGACCGTCGCCGTCGGTGTCGGTGAGGTGGAGGAGCTCGGTGGACTGGCCGACGTAGCAGGCGGAAGGGGAGAGAAGGGGTGACAAGGTGACAAAGTGAGGGAGTGAAGGGGCGGCGTCCGCATTCCCCCTGTCACCTTGTCGCCCTGTCACCTTGTCCGGGACGAGGTCCGGGACCACCGCCGTCGGAAGCAGCAGCCCATCCGCGAAGATCGTGGACGCGTCCGCTTTCCCGTCGCGATCCTTGTCTTCGAGGATGAGGATTCGGTCGTCGGCCTTTTCGCCGGGGGCGATCTGCGGGTAGAGCGAGGAGCTGGCGATCCAAAGGCGGCCGAGCGCGTCCCAATTCACCTGTACGGGTTTTTCGAGCAGCGGATTTTCGGCCCAGAGCTCGATCTGGTAGCCATCGGCGACCTGGAAGCCGGGATGCGGCGGGGCCTCGAGATCTTTGAGCGCGGACGTGCTTGCAGCGGCAGGAGCGGCGGGCTGGCCGGAGCGCTTCAGCGCCTCGATCTCCTCCTCCACGGCGGCGATGAGCGGATCGAACTTCGGCATCTCGGCGGCGTTCTGGCCCTGCTCGTGTTTGCGGAAGCCGAAGAGATACGTGGAATTCGCGGGGCGGAAGCGATGGAAGAAGAGCTCGTTTTTCCGCACGATGAGATCGCGCAGGGCGACGCTGAGGGTGGTGCGCTCGGCCTGCCAGCGGGCGAAGTCCGCCTCGCTCGACGGGATCACGAGATCCCAGCCGAGGCTGGCGGCGATCTCTTCGGCGAGCATGGCGTGACCGCCGGCGGAGAGATGGATGCCATTCGGCATCACCTCGTCGCGGGCTTCGTCGAGGAGCACGGTGCGCTGCGAGATCCCCTCGTCGCCCCAGAGATGGAAGAGATCGACGAAGCGGGCTTTCCGTTCGGCGGCGAGTTCGGCGATGGCTCGGGTGTAGTCGGCGAGCAGGGCATTGTGCGCGGTGGGATCGGGGAGGCCGGGGCGCAATGCGCGCAGGTCGAGGTGGCGCAGGGGAGAGAGGAGGACGAAGCGGACCGGCGTCGCAGCATCGGTCGCCTGGACCGCATCCATCAGCGCGCCGAGTTCCCGCTTGAAGCGCGGCGCGCTCATCGGCTCTGCGCCGTAGCGCGTGGGATCACCATTGAGCGTGATGTCGCGGGAGCGATCGGTCATCTCCTGCAGGCTCGCGGCCATGCCGAAGCCGAGGAAGACGACGGTCGGCTTCGCAGCGGCGAGGTCTTCCTTCAGCCGCTCGAAGCCCTTCGCCGGCGGATCGAAGCTCGCGCGGGACCAGCCCGTCGGCAGCTCACCGGACCACGAAAGATTCCGCGCGGTGAAGCGCCGGCCGCGGAATTGTGCGGCGATGCGCGCCTCGAGGTGGCCGTAGTTGCCCTCGCGCTCGAGCAGCGCGTCGCCGAGGAAGACGATGCGGTCGCCATCGTGGATCTCGAAGGGAGCTTCGTCGGCACGGGCGAGGAGGGTGAAGGCGAGGAGGAGGGCGAGAGGGCGCATGGGGATGAGAAGGGAAACATCCAACACTCAACATCCAACATCCAACATCCAATGTCGGAGCGCGCTAACGTGGGCGTGCGCCCTCATTGTATGTTGAATGTTGGATGTTGAGTGTTGGATGTTTTCTTCACTGCCCCGTCAGATGTCGCAGATCTGCACGCCTTGCGCGAGCGACGCCATCTTGTCCGGCCGCGCAGGGATGAACTCCTGCCCGACGTAGCCGGTGTAACCGATGTCGAGCAGCGCCTGCATCAGCGCGGGGTAGTTCAGCTCCTGGGTCTCGTCGATCTCGTTGCGGCCGGGGACGCCGGCGGTGTGGATGTGCGCGATGTAGTCCTTGTGCTCCTTGATCCGCGCGATCACGTCGCCGTGCATGATCTGCACATGGTAGAGGTCGAAGAGGATCTTCATGTGCGGCGAGCCGATCTGCTTGCAGATCTCGACGCTGCGCTCCATCGAGTCGCAGAAGTAATCCGGGTGCCCTTTCATCTCCGTGGCGACGCGCGAATTCAGCATTTCCAGGCAGAGAGTCACTTTTTTCTCCTCGGCGAGAGGCACGATCTTCTTCAGCCCCTCGACCATGTTGGCGATGCCCTCTTCATCCGAGAGCTCGCGGCGGAAGCCGGAGAAAGTGATCACGCGCTCGCAGCCAAAGGCTGCGCACTCCTCGATGCGCCCGCGCAGCTTGGCGAGGCACTCGTCCCACTCCTCCTTGTGCGCGAAGCCTTTCGCGAATCCGTGCGAACCCGCGATGGCGCAGGTGAGGTCGAGTTCCTTGAGCAGCGGCCAGTGCTTGGGATCGATGAGTTCCACGGACTTCAGCCCGAAGCCGGCGGCGAAGAGCGCGAGATCTTGCGGCGGCGTCGGGTTGAAACACCACGGCACGACGCTCTGCTTGATGTGGCCTTTGCGGACGCGATAGAGCGCCGGTTTCGTCTCCTGGGCGCGTGAGAAAGGCGAGCTGGCGGCGAGTGCGGCGGCGGCGGCGGTCTTGAGAGCGGTGCGGCGGGAGAGGGGATTCATGGGGAAGAGTTAAAACATCCAGCACTCAACGTCCAACACCCAACATCCGATTCGTCGCGCGAGGAACGAGTTTCCCAAACCGCGCTGGCTCGGCTAAGACGGACGACTGCGTCTTCATCCTCATCCTCATCATCCGGGCGCCTTCGGATGATGAGGATGAGGATGAAGAGATTCCCGCCGCCTCTCCTATACGCCCTCCATCCCTCGTCGCCTCATGCTCCGCGCCCGCAAGAAATACACCGTCTTCGATCTCCAGCAGCTCAAGGGCAAACGCTGTCTCACCCACATCCACGTCAAGTCGCCGGAAGAGGCCGCCGCCGCGGAAGAGGCCGGCGTGGATCTCATGAGTTGCAGCTTCGACAGCCCTGCGGCCGAGGCGCGCCTGCCGCATCTCGTCGCCGCGGCTCCGCAGAGCTTCCTCTCCTGCGCCACGCCACATGGCATGGCCTCGCCGGAGGAGGCGATCCGCGTCGCCTTCCGCGCCCTTGAGATCGGGGCCAGCAGCGTCTATTGCTCGGCCAGCCCTTTCATCATCGAGGCCATGGCACGCGAGCGCATCCCCGTCGTGGGCCATCTCGGCCTCGTCCCGCGGCATGTCACCTGGACCGGCTACCGCGCCATCGGCCGCACCCTCGAGGAGGCGCAGGAACTCCACCGCCGCATGAAGGAACTGGAGAACGCCGGCGCCTACGCCGCGGAACTCGAAGTCGTCCCGCACAACCTCGCGCGATTCCTTTCATCGCAGACAATGATGCTCCTCATGTCGCTCGGCTCCGGCTCCGGCTGCGACACCCAGTTTCTTTTCTCCGACGACATCCTCGGCGATTACGAAGAACGCCCGCCGCGCCACGCTAAAGCCTACCGCAACTTCGCCGCCGAACACCGCCGCCTCCAGCAGGAACGCCTCGCCGCCTTCCGGGAATACATCGCCGACGTGCAGGAAGGCCGCTTCCCCGAGCGCAGCCATCTGGTGGAAATAGAAGCGCAGCTCCTCGATGAAGTGGTACGAGCCCTCCGCGAATAATTGTCCGTTCGCCAGACTACGACTTCGTCGCGTCCCGGGCAGCGGCGCCGGCACGAGCGCGCGCAGTGGCGGAACGCGGGCATCGCAAGCGTCGGCGAGCATGCGGTGCGAGCGGCGTGAGGGGATGCTTCGCGATGAAGTCCTGGGATTGGAAGATGCGCAGCTCCACGCCCGCAGACGGATGCGCGGGAGTGAGGCCGGCCCTTGTCAGCGCGGGAGTGCTGCCGTAGCTCTCAGCGCGACCTGATCCGTCCATGACCCCTGCCAAGCTCATCCCCGCTGCGTTGCGCCCGATTTACGAGAAGGTGATGACGGGCGGGCGGATCACCGACGACGACGGGCTGCTGCTCTACGGGACGAAGGATCTGAACGCCGTGGGAGCGATCGCTAATGTGGTGCGCGAGCGGAAGAACGGGAACGTCGCCACTTACATCCACAATCAGTACATCAACTACTCGAACGTCTGCATCCTCCAGTGCCAGTTCTGCGCGTTCGGGGCGCGGAAGCAGGAGGAGCATGCGTTTGAGTTGACGATCGATGAGATAGTGGAGAAGGCGAGAGCCGGGCTCGCGCTTGGGATCACCGAGATTCACATGGTCGGCGGGTTGCATCCGGCATTGAAGGCAGAGTGGTATCTGGAGTTGGTGGGCCGTCTCCGCGCGCTCGATCCGGATTTTTTTGTGAAGGCCTTCACCGCCGTGGAAATCCGGCATCTCGCGGAGCGGGTATTTCGGAAGCCGCTGCGGGAGACCATGGAAACGCTGCGCGAGGCCGGGCTGTGCGCGATCACTGGCGGCGGTGCGGAGATTTTCGATCCCGAGATTCGGGCGAAGATCTGCCGGGGCAAGGAGAGCGCGGAGGAGTGGGCCGAGGTGCATCGTCTCTGGCACGAACTCGGGATGCG
>JBGSYE010000397.1:0-7221 GCA_041751075.1 Chthoniobacteraceae bacterium | reverse complement strand
CGCCCGCCGCCACCCCCACCGCGCTCCGGCGGCCGAGCGTCACGACGCACGAGGCTCTCGACCTGGTGAAGCAGCGGAACGGGGACGGGGAGTTCTGAGCCGCGCGCTCGGATCCCTCATCATCTTCATCCTCATCCTTATCTTTCACCCTCGAACCGGGAGGAAAGATGAGGAGGAGGAGATGCCGCGGAGGTCCGCCGATTGACGCGCGAGGCTGCCGTGCTTCCTTCCCACCCCGATGTCCCCACCTGAACTGATCACCTTCCCCGCCGTCACCGCCCGCACTTTCACCCTGCCCAACGGGCTGGGCATCATCGTCCAGGAGGACCATAGCTCCCCGGTCGTGAGCGTGCAGGCGTGGGTCGAGACGGGCAGCATTCACGAGGGCAGGCACCTCGGAGCGGGGATGTCGCACCTGCTCGAGCACATGCTCTTCAAGGGGACGAAGACGCGCGGGGCGAGCGACTTCGCCCGCGGGGTGCAGGACGCCGGCGGCTACATCAATGCCTACACGTCCTTCGATCGCACAGTGTACTGGATCGATATCCCCTCGAAAGGAGCCGCGGTTGCGATCGAGCTGCTCGCGGATGCGGTGATGAATTCGACCCTGCCGCCGGAGGAGTTCGTCAAGGAGCAGGAGGTCATCCGGCGGGAGTTTGCGATGGGCAATGACGACCCGGATCGCGTGGCCAGCCATCAGCTCTTCGCCACGGCGTATCGCGCCCATCCCTACTCGCTCCCCGTCATCGGCCACCTTGATGTCTTCAATGCCGTGACCCGCGACGAGGTGATGACCTACTACCGCGCCCGGTATGTGCCGAATAACATGTTCTTCGTCATCGCCGGCGACGTGGACGCGGAGGCAATGCGGGCGCAACTCGCGGAGCTCTTTGCCCCTCATCCGCGCGTGAGCCTGCCGCCGGTCTTCATCCCGGCGGAGCCGCAGCAGCTCGGCCGGCGCGAGGCCCATGCGGAGTTCAATACGGAACTCACGCGGCTCCACCTCGTGTGGCACATTCCGGCGATCACCCATCCGGACGTGCCGGCGCTCGACGTGCTCGCCATGGTGCTCGGCGCGGGTCGCAGTTCGCGGCTCTATCGGCGGCTGCGGGAGGATCTCGCGCTCGTGCATTCCATCGACGCCTGGTGCTACGCGCCGGGGCAGCCGGGGCTCTTCGGCCTCGACGCCGTGCTCGACCCGGAGAAACGCCTCACCGTGGAGGCCGAAGTCGCCCGCCTGCTCGCCGAGCTGCACGACGCCGGCGTGAGCGAAGCGGAGCTGGAAAAGGCCCGGAAGATGTCGCTCAGCCACCAGCTCCGAAGCGTGACCACGATGCGCGGACGCGCCTCCGATCTCGGCGGCAACTGGCTGCTCACCCGCAATCTCGACTTTTCCCGCGATTACCTCGAAGCCGTGCAGCGCGTCTCCCTCGCCGACCTGCGGCGCGTGCTCGAGACCTGGCTCCACGGGCACAACCTCACCGTCTCCTCGCTCAATCCCGAGGGTTCGCTTGCCGCTCAAAGTGCAACCGCCCGACCCGCGGCCGCCGGCGAGATTCAGAAATTTGAACTGCCAAACGGCCTCCGGCTCCTCGTCCGCGAAGATGCGCGCCTGCCGCTCGTCTCGATGGTCGCCACCTTCAAGGCCGGGGTGCTGGCCGAGACGCCGGAGAAAAACGGCGTCACCAAACTGCTCTCCCGCGTGCTGCTGAAAGGCACGAAGACCCGCACCGCCGAGCAGCTCGCCGACGAGATCGAAGCCGTGGGCGGCAGCATCGGCAGCGATGCGGGCAATAACAGCCTCAGCGTCTCGGTCGCCACGATGCGCCCGGACCTCGCGCTCGGGCTCGGCGTGCTCGCCGACGTGCTGCTCCACGCCACCCTGCCGGAGAAAGCGATCGCGCGGGAAAAGGAGGCGCAGCTCGCCGGGATCAAGGCCGACGAGGAGGAGGTGACTTCCGTGACGCGCAATCTCCTGCGAGCCGAGCTTTTCTCCGGCCACCCGTATGGCCTCACCGCCCTCGGCACCGCGGAATCCGTCTCCGCGCTGACCCAGGCCGATCTCGCCGCCTTCCGTGAAGACCACCTGGTCGGTCGCAATGGCGTCCTGGCCATTTTCGGCGACGTGCGTGCCGCAGAGGTGAAGGCTCTCGTCGAGCACGCCTTCGCCGCACTCCCAGCTGGCGGACCCGCCCTCGCCGACGCCCCGCAGCCGCCCTTTCCCCCGACGCCGCGCGAGGTCTCGCAGGCCAAGGACAAGGAGCAAGCCGTGCTCATGGTCGCGTATCCCGGCGTCGATTTCTACAGCCCGGAGGAGCCGGCTCTCGATCTTATCGACGAAGCCTGCAGTGACCTCGGCTCGCGGCTCTTCGTGCGCATCCGCGAGGAGATGGGCCTCGCCTACTTCGTCGGCAGCTCGAACATGTCCGGGCTGGTCCGGGGTTGTTTCACCTTCTACCTCGGCACCGATCCGATAAAGCTCACCGCGGTGAAAGCGGCGCTGCTCGAAGAGATCGGCAAGCTCGCCAGCGACGGTCTTACTGCGGAGGAAGTCGCGCGGGCGAAGGAGAAGATCATCGGCCAGTTAGAGATCCGGAATCAGAGCAATCACGCCTTCGCCACTTCCGCCGCGCTGCACGAGCTCTACGGCCTCGGCCACAGCTACCACGAAACGCACCGCGCGAAGATCGCAGCGTTGACCGTCGGCGACGTGAAGCGGGTGGCCGCGAAGTATTTCACCCAGCCAGGGGTGATCGCAGCGGTGGCACCCGGGGAGGGAAATTCCAAATTCCAAGAGCCAAATTCCAAGTAAGCTTCAAGCTTCAAGCGGGAGAAAATTCCAAGAACAGGGCGCACTCCATTGGCCGGAGCGCACGCACGCCGCTTGAGATTTCTCCCCATTGCATCCTGATCCGTACCTGGAATCTGGCTCCTGAAACTTGGAATTTCCCGTCACCGGAGGGGGCACACCCCCTGCTTTATGGGAATTCGGGACACCCGAATTCACTCAATGTCACTCATCGCCACTCGGAAGACGGAAATCGACGCGCCAGACGCAGATGCCGCCCTGCCGCCGCCGCCCGTCGCCGCGAAGGCCGCCCGGAAGATCCTGCTGCTCGAAGACGACCCGGCCTTCAAGGAAATCATCAAGGACTTCCTGACAGACTGCGGCTTCACGGTCGTAGCCGTTCAAAATGGGGTCGAGGGCGTGCATGAGGTGATGGGCAACGACTTTGAAGTCATCCTTACGGACATGATGATGCCCACGCTGCCTGGCGACATGTTTTACCGCGCCGTCGAGCGCATGCGCCCGCATCTGTGCGACCGCTTTGTCTTCATGACCGGGCACCGGGGCGCGGGCAAAGTGAACGAATTCATCACCGCCGTGAACGGAACGATCCTCACGAAGCCATTCCACGTCGATGACCTGCTCGAGATGATCGCCTTCGTCCGGGTGCGCTCCCAGCTCTTCGTGGTTTGAAGGGACGGCCCGTCGCTTTCACGGGCCTCCAAGGGCGAATTCCCGCTCGCCAGCATGGGCGCGCCCGCTACCGTGCGCGCATGATTTCCCAACTCTCCCGCGCCCTCGCGCTCGCAAGCTGTGTCCTGCTGGTCGGATGCGCCTCGGGTGGGTTGCCGAAGTATGAACGGCCGATCGCTCGCAAATCCGTGCAGCAAGTCCGCACCACGGCCTACACGCACTCGGAAGCCGACCACCTCCGCCACGGTCGCCGCACGGCGCTCGGCACCACCCTCCAGAGCGGCCGCGTCACCAGCGCCGCAGCCGATTGGTCGCGGTGGCCAGTGGGCTCCATGTTTCGCATCCGCGAGACCGGCCAGACCTTCGTCGTGGACGACTACGGTCGCGCGCTGGCCGGCACGAACACCATCGACCTCTACAAAACCTCGCGCACGGCGATGAACCGCTGGGGGGTGCGGCATGTGACCATCGAGAACCTGCGCTGGGGCGACGTGGACCGCAGTCTCGCCATCCTCCGCCAGCGCTCGAAATACCAGCACGTCCGGCGGATGATCGAGCAAATCGAGGATCGCTACGCGTCCCTCAAGCGCCCCGCTCCGACGATGTTTGCAGCAGCGTCCACTCCCCCGGTCCGATTCTCCCAGCCCGTCCCCGCCACCCGCCCAATCGCGGCGAATGGGGTGACCTTGACGCCTTTCTCGACGAGCCGCTCGCGGTAACGAGCGCGCAGCTCCAGAAGCACCACGGGCCGGGCATCCCCGAGCCCGAGGAATGCAAAAGCGCCGGGAGTTTCCTCCCGGCGCTTGCTTTGATTCTTACTCGTTTCGGAGCCGTCTCAGAATACGACGCGGAAACCGAGGCGGGCCTGGATCTGGTCGTCGTCATTCCCAGCCCAGAAGTAACGGCCTTCGGTGAAGACACCGAATCCCTGTGGGCAGCGGAACTCGAGGCCGGCGCCGGCATGATATGCGCCGCGGGTCGTGCCATTCGTCTGCACACCGCCACCGCCGAGGATGTAGGGCGCGACGCAGAGGCTGCCGGTCTCGATCGGGAAACGAACGATCAGGCTCGCGCTCGCCGTCCAGAGGGCCGGATCGGCATCCCGCACGCTGCCATCGACGCCGATGCCGAGGTTGCGGAGGAAGAAGTAATTCACTCCGAGACCGCCGCCGAAGCCGTCGTCATGGTCGCCCTGATTGGTCCAGCCATAGAGGCCGAAGACGTCGAGTTGCAGTTCCTGATCCTGGAAGCAGGGAGGCGGTGCTGGGTTCTTGTATTCTTTGCTGCTGACCATCTGATGGCCGGCAGAGGCACTGGCCGCCACACTGAGGCAGACGGCGAGGGACAGTAGGATTCTTTTCATTGGTTGGTTTTTTCCTTGGTTGTTGGTTCGCCGAAACAGGGTGCATCGGCTTGAGGTCGAACGCTTAGAGCAGGGGGTACGCCACTGTCAAAGGGAAATTCCTGCCGGTCCCGCGCCGAGCGTCCGCACCGATCGCCAGGCACACTCTGTCCCGGCACCCCCTCCGCGCTCTGGAATGCTGGTTGCCAGCGACGCGGCGCTTCGTCCATCGTTTCCCGAGCCGGACCGCCTCGGGTCCGCTCCCCCACGATCCCCGCATGAGCCTCGACCCCAGCTTTCCGGCCGGCCCCGCCGACGAAGCGAACGCTCAGGATCTGCGCTGGATGGCGGGCATCAAGCTCGGCGACACCGAGGCGCTCCGGTCGCTCATCGAGTGCCACCAGCATCGCATCGTCGGCACGGTCGCCAAGATGCTCGGCGACGAGTCCGACGCCGAGGACATCGCGCAGCAGGTCTTCATCCGGGTCTGGAAAAGCGCGGGCCGCTACGAGCCGACCGCCAAATTTACCACCTGGCTCTACAAGATCACCCGCAATCTCACCTTCAACGAACTCCGCCGGCGCAAACGCCATCCCGCGCAATCACTCGACCGCCCTTACGACGACGACGACGACCGCCCGATGCAGGCACCAGACCTCTCCACGAAGACGCCGGATCGCACGCTCCTCGATGACGAGATGCAGGCCGCCATCCAGCGCGCGATCGACGAACTGCCCGAGACTCAGCGGATGGCGGTGATCCTCCGCCGCTACGACGACATCTCCTACGACGAAATCGGCGAGATCCTCGACCTCACCGTGCCGGCGGTGAAGAGCGTGCTCTTCCGCGCGCGGACCGAGCTGCGGGAGAAGCTCAAGAAGTACCTCGATGCGTGACCGCCCCGTCACGCCACCGAGGCGATAAAGTTCCGCAGGATGCGCAAGCCCACGGCCTGGCTTTTCTCGGGATGGAACTGCACCGCCGCCACGCGACCGCGAGCCGCCGCCGCGGCAAAGGGCACGCCATACGTGGCCCGCGCGGTGACGATCGAATCATCCGCGGGCTCCGGGTAGTAGGAATGGACGAAATACACATGCGGTTGCCCCGGGAGGCCGGCCCAGAGCGGACGCGCCTGCGCCGGGAACTCGAGCCGATTCCATCCGATCTGCGGCACCTTCAGCCCCGGCGTCGTGAAGCGCTTCACCTTTCCTCCGAAGAAACCGAACCCGCGTGCCTCCGGCGACTCCTCGCTCTCCTCGAAGAGCATCTGATAGCCGACACAGATGCCGAGGAATGGCCGGTCCGCCTCGATCCACGCGCGCAGCGGCTCCCACAAGCCCCGCGACTGGAGCCCCCGCACGCAATCGCCGAAGGCCCCCACCCCGGGAAGCACGACGCCCTCAAATTCCGCGAGCCGCTCCGGATCGCCGATGAGTTCCACCTGCGCGCCTTGATGCTGCAGCGCATTCATCACGCTGCGGATATTGCCGCTGCCGTAGTCGATGAGAGCCAGCATGGGCGGAAGAGAGTTGAGTGTTGAGAGTTGAGAGTTGAGTGGCGCGCGGGTCGGAGCCGTGCGCCGATAGGAAGCGGCGCGCCACTCAACACTCAACTCTCAACTGCCCCCCAGCGTCCCCTTCGTGCTCGGCACGCCTTCCACCCGTGGGTCGAGCTGGCAGGCGAGATCCACGGCGCGCGCGAGGCCTTTGAAGACCGCCTCGGCCATGTGATGGCCATCGCGCCCGTAGAGGATTTCCACATGGAGATTGATCCCGGCGTGAACGCTGAAGGCGCGGAGGAACTCCTCGATCAGCGAAAAGGCAAAGGTGCCGATTGCCTCGGGCGCACTCGGCGCGCGGAATTCGAGATAGGGGCGGCCGCTGAAATCGACGACCACGCGGGCGAGCGTCTCATCCATCGGCACGTAGCACCAGCCGTAGCGCCGGATGCCGCGCTTCTCCCCGAGCGCGCGGCTGAAGGCCTGCCCGAGCGTGATGCCGGTATCCTCGACGGTGTGGTGCAAATCCACCGCGATGTCGCCATCGGCCTGCACCGTGAGATCCACGAGGCTGTGCCGGGCGAAAAGCGTGAGCATGTGATCGAAGAAGGGGATCTTCGTCCCGACGGCGGCCTTGCCGCGGCCGTCGATGGTGAGTTCGACGGTGATGTCCGTCTCTCCGGTAACGCGTTCGATGCGGGCGGTGCGAATCATGGGATGGTTGAGAATCACTCGTCTTCAGCGCGGCGACTGCGGATGCCATTGAGCACGCGCAGACCGATGAGCACCACGGCGACGACGCCGACGATGGAGGCGATCCCGGCGGTCGTCATGTAGAAAGGCTTCTCCGCGACCGGCTCTGCCGTGACCGGAACCGGCGCCGCGGCGCGCGTGGGCTTC
>JBGSYE010000396.1:0-3231 GCA_041751075.1 Chthoniobacteraceae bacterium | reverse complement strand
CCGCTGGCAACACTCCCACAATTTCGCCGCAGACTTCTCCATCGCGGAGCGGCGCACGCGCATCGTTGCCGTCATCACGGGCGTGATGATGCTCGTCGAGATCGCGGCGGGCGTGATCTTCAACTCGATGGCGCTGCTCGCAGATGGCTGGCACATGGGCACCCATCTCGCGGCGTTCCTTATCGCAGCATTCGCCTACTATTTCAGCCGCCGCCGTTCCAGCGATCCGCGCTACAGTTTCGGCACAGGGAAAATGGGCGTGCTCGGCGGGTTTGCGAGCGCCGTCGTGCTCGCGGTCGTGGCGCTGCTCATGGCCGGCGAATCGCTGCACCGCATCTTCGCGCCCGTGCCGATTCGCTTCGATGAAGCGATCCCGATCGCGGTGCTGGGGCTGCTGGTGAATCTTGTCTGCGCGCTGTTGCTTAAAAACGGCCATCATCACCACCACGAGGGACATGACCATCACGGCCATGCAGGCCACGACCATGAGGATCACGACTTGAACTTGCGCGCCGCCTACGTCCATGTGCTCGCCGACGCGCTCACTTCCGTGACGGCGATCATCGCACTCCTTTCGGGCAAATTCTTCGGTTGGAACTGGCTCGATCCCGTCATGGGCATCGCCGGCAGCATCCTCGTCGCGGTGTGGGCCTGGGGACTTTTGCGCAACACCAGCGGCATTCTGCTCGACCGCACCCCGGAGTCATCCGATCTGCCGGATGAGATCCGCCGGACGATCGAAGCCGATGGCGATTCGGTCGTGACCGATCTCCACGTCTGGCAGGTCGCCTCCGGAAAATTCGCCGCCATCATTGGCGTCGTCGCGCACGAACCGAAGGCGGTGGATGAATACCGCGCGCCGCTGCGCGAACACGAGGAACTCATTCACGTCAGCATCGAGGTGCAGCGCTGCGAAGACGCGGGCCACGCCGCGAGTCGGGGTGCTTTTGGGTGATCGGCTCACGGCTAAATCTCCCGCCCATGACGAAGTCCATAATTGGCAAAATTTTTTGCTGGCGTCGGCGTAGCAGGCCTCTGGCAGCTTCTGGTATCATTCGTCGGATGTGACTGCGCGGCAGCTCCGCTTCAGACAGATTTTCAACTTACTCTATGCGTTTCAATAAATCCCCCCTCCTTGTTCTCATCGTGCTTGGCGTAACGGCAGCTACGGCTCCAGCGGCTACGGTGGAATACAACCTCACCATCGCTGAAAAAGAGGTGAACTTTACCGGCCACCCGCGCCGCGCCGTGTCCGTGAATGGCAGCATTCCCGCGCCGACGCTGACTTTTCGTGAAGGCGATCTCGCGCGCATCCATGTCACCAATGCGATGAAGGTGGAGTCGTCGATCCACTGGCACGGGCTGCTGCTGCCGAATCGCATGGATGGCGTGCCGTTCGTCACGTTTCCGCCAATCAAACCGGGCGAGACCTTTGACTACGAGTTCCGCATCCGGCAGCGCGGGACGTATTGGTATCACTCGCACACGGCGCTGCAGGAGCAGAAGGGGCTTTACGGCGCGTTTGTCATCCTGCCGCGGAGCGGAGGGGTGAGCGGTGATCGCGACAAGGCGGTGGTGCTTTCGGATTGGACCGATGAAAACCCGCACGAAGTGCTGCGCTGGCTCAAGCGCGGCAGCGAGTGGCCGGCGCTCCAACGCGGAAATTCGCAGTCGATGATCGGCGCGATGCGGGTGGGAAAGCTGGGCGATTTCTGGAAGCGCGAGCTGCTGCGGATGCCGCCGATGGATCTCGCGGATATCGCCTACGATCGCTTCCTCGCAAACGGCGAGCCGGAACATCGCATCGTCGCGAAGCCGCGAGAGAATGTCCGCGTGCGCATCGTGGACGGGTCGGCGTCCACGTTTTTCTATCTCCAGTTTGCCGGAGGTCCGCTGACCATCGTTTCCGCCGACGGCCAGGATGTGAAGCCGGTGAAAAAGGACCGTGTCCTGATCGGGGTGGCGGAGACTTACGACGTGCTCGTGCGTCCTCCTGGACCCGGAGCGTATGAGCTGCGCGCGACCGCGCAGGATGGATCGGCGTGGACTTCCATCTGGATCGGCGACGGCGAACGGCATCCGGCGCCGAGTATCCCGCCCGCCAATCTTTACAACGCGATGGGCAAGCTGAAGCTCTCGAACATCTTTGCGCTAACTCCCGGCGGCACGATGGCAATGCCGAACCGCGAAGTGGATGCCGGTAAATTCGACAAACCCGGCGTGATGGGTGGCATGATGACGATGGAAGAAATGATGGGCATGGAGATGAAGCCCGGAATGAAAATGGAGGGGATGGATCACGACATGCCGATGGGTGCGAAGATGAAGATGGAGGGAATGGCGATGGACCACAGCAGCATGGGCGCGGGTTACAGCGCTCCGGCGAACCCGCATTTCGGCAAGAAGCATCAATGGGACTTCACGCCGCTCGGCCCGGACATTTCGTCGCGCCAGCCGCTGGTCATGGACGGCATGGGGCCGCGCCCCGGCCCGCCTTACGAAGATCTGCGCGCCGCGAAGAACACCGCATTGCCGGCGAAGAATCCCGTGCGTGAAGTCCGACTCACGCTCGATGGCGATATGGAGCGCTACGTCTGGTCGCTGAATAACAAGCCGCTCTTTGCCAGCGATTCGATCAAGATCGAGCGCGGCGAGAACGTGCGCTTCATCATGATCAACCGAACCATGATGCACCACCCGATGCACCTGCACGGGCACTTCTTCCGCGTGGTGAATGGGCAGGGCGATCACGCGCCGCTTAAGCACACCGTCGATGTCCCACCGATGCAGACGACCGTCATTGAGTTTGAGTCCGACGAAGTGGGCGACTGGTTTTTCCACTGCCACCTGCTCTACCACCTCGAAAGCGGCATGGCGCGCGTGGTGCATTACCAGGGATTTTCGCCCTATCCAGACACCGCCGCCGTGCGCCGCAAGCTCTATCGCGATCCGTTCTATTTCTGGGGCACGGCTGACATCATGACTAACATGACGCAAGGCTACCTGGAACTCTCCAACACGCAGAACATCTTCAACCTCGAATGGGAAGCCGGCTGGGCCAACGTGCCCGATACGGCTTGGGAGACGACCTTCCTCTACGAGCGCTACTTCAATCGCTTCTTTCGCCTCATCGCCGGCCTGAACACGGAAGGTTCGCTCACCACGGGGCCGCTGGAATTTGACATCGAGAGCAACCGCGGCGTCTTCGGTCTTATGTATAAGTTGCCGCTG
>JBGSYE010000395.1:0-4113 GCA_041751075.1 Chthoniobacteraceae bacterium | reverse complement strand
TTGATGCGCTACATCGAACCCCACGCCCACATGGTCAGCCGGACCACCGACGACTACCTCGCGATGGTCACCGCGGGGTGCGCGGCGGTGTGCGAGCCGGCGTTCTGGGCGGGGTTCGATCGCAGCGGGGTGCAGGGATTTTACGACTACTTCTGCCAGCTCACGGATTATGAACCGAAGCGCGCGGCGAAGTTTGGGCTGCCGCACTACTGCTGGCTCTGCATCAATCCCAAGGAATCCGAGGACATGGGCCTCGCGGAGGAGGTGCTCTCACTCATCCCGCAATTCATCGATCGCCCGACCGTGCTCGGCATCGGCGAGATCGGGCTGAATAAAAACACCCGCAACGAACTCGCCATCCTCGATCGCCACATCGAACTCGCGGCGCAGCACGACCAGCTCATCCTCGTCCACACGCCGCATCTCGAAGACAAACACAAGGGCACGCGCCTGATCCTCGATGCGATCAGGGCCAACTCGCGGATCAAACCCGACCGCGTCATCATCGACCACGTCGAGGAGCACACCGTCCAGATGGTGCTGGATCGCGGGCACTGGGCCGGCATGACGCTTTACCCGGAGTCGAAGTGCACCGCCGCGCGCGCCGTCGATATCATCGAGTGCTACGGCAGCGAACGGTTGTGGCTGAATAGCGCGTGCGACTGGGGCATCAGCGTGCCGCTGGCCGTGCCGTATGCGGGGCTGGAAATGCGGCGGCGGCAGTTCTCTGCGGACAAAATCGACCAGCTCCTCTTTGGCAACCCGCGCCAATTCCTCGGCCAGAATCCGCGCTTCAAGGCGCTCTGATTCCGACATAAAGCCTGGTTTTGCGGCAAAAAGCGTCGAGGGTGCGCCCCGATGCTGAACATTGCGCTCCCCGATCTTTTGAAGCTTTTGGACGGCACGGTGCTGGCGCAGGGGCCGGAGGTCGCGATCACCGGCTTTGCCTCGCTCAAGGAAGCGCGAGCCGGCGACTTGAGTTTCTTTCACGATCACCGCTACGAGGCGCGGCTCCTCGGAACGCGGGCCAGTGCCGTGCTGGTGCCGATGGAGTGCGCGAAGTTCCCGGAAAATGTCACCTGCATCGGAGTGAGCGACCCTTCGCGCGCTTTTGAACGGATCGTCGAGAGCTACGGCGTGCAGCCGGAACCGTTCGCGCCGGGCGTGCATCCTTCGGCGGCGATCGCGGCTTCCGCCCGGCTCGATCCCGCAAAGGTGTGCATCGGGGCGAATGCGGTGATCGATGAAGACGCGGAGATCGCAGAGGGCGTCGAGATCGGCGCTGGATGTTACGTGGGGCGCAAAGTCCGCATCGGCCGGGACTCGAAGCTTTTTGCCAACTCCACCGTCCATGCCGGCTGCATCCTCGGGGAGCGCGTCCTGCTGCACTCGGGGGTCGTCATCGGCGCGGATGGCTTTGGCTATGAGTTTGGAAATGGACGCCATCGCAAGGTGCGGCAGTCGGGCATCGTGCAGATCGACGACGACGTGGAGATCGGCGCGGGCAGCACAGTCGATCGCGCCCGATTCGGGCGCACCTGGATCGGGGAGGGCACGAAGATCGATAATCTCGTGCAGATCGGACACAATGTAGTGCTCGGCCGCCACTGCATCGTGGTGGCCTGCGCGGCGATCGCGGGGAGCGCCGTGATCGGAGATTACGTCGTCATCGCGGCGCAGGCGGGCATCGCCGGCCATGTCGCGGTGGGATCGCAATGCACGCTGGGGGCGCGCGCCGGAGTCACGAAGGATCTGCCCGCAGGACAGACCTACATGGGATTCCCCGCCGGGCCCGCGAATGAAGAGCGCCGGCGCATCGCCAGCATCAACCGGCTCCCGCAACTCCTGGCGCGGGTGAAGCAGTTGGAAGCCCGGCTGGAAGCAGCCGAGCGGCAGGCGAGTGGAGTAGCCGCGCCAGCACTGCGCCAGACCCCGCCTGCGATCAGCGACCCGGCGGCGTACGCGAGCACGTCGAACGGATCGCTCACCCCGCGTCCGAGCAGTTGAGGAAAGACGCCCTCGAACGACGCGGACCACAGCACGAGCGCACCGAAGATTTCACCGGAGGTCGGCAGCCGATCGTGGTCGCGCAAACCCGCGAGACGCTGGAGCCAGAGCAGGAGCGGCAGAGCGCAGGGGATGAGCAGCACGTCGCCGAAATGCTCCGTGAGAAACGGCGCCGAAGCCCCCCAGCGCGGCGCGAGCCAGAGACGGTTCGCCGCATAGGCGAGCACGCCGCAGAGGAAGACGGGATCCGCGCAGTATCGGAAGCGGCGCACCACTAGAGGGCGAACATGGCGATCCCGAAAGCGAGGGCGAGGGCGAGGGCGAGCTTCAGCAGCAGGATCATGGCGCGGCAGGCATAGCGCACATCCCCCCAGGCGTCCACGCCGGGGTGGTGGGTCACTTTCGCCGAAAGTGACGTGGCGGTTGAGAGTGCCACCGTAGCCGGTTCGGCGAAACTGCCCCACCACCGGCGCCGCCTTCGGCAAATCTCCCTGGCGCGGCGCACGGTGCGGGCTAAAATGGCCGCCCAATGCTCCGCCTGCGCCTTCTCTCACTCTTCGCGCTCAGCGCCACCCTCCTCGCGCAGGAATCCCCGCGTGTCGCTTTGACTACCGCAACACCAGGCGCGGGAAAGTTTGCGCCTTCGTGGGAGACGCGACAGCAAGCCGGCACCACCATCCTCGCCATCCCGGCGCCTCGCGGGCAGATCGTGGATCGCGGGGGCAATCCGCTCGCGCAGACGCGCATGAGCTACAATCTGTGCATCCAGTTTCCCACGCCGCCCCGGTTCAACGACGCGGAGGTGCGGACCTTCGTCCAGCGCCGGATCGCCGCCGCGGAGGGGCTGCTCGCGCGACCGATCTCGTGGACGCCGGAACAGATGACCAAGCACTACAAGAACCGCGGGATCCTGCCCGTGGTGATCGCGCTGGATCTGAAACCCAGCGAAATCGAGGCGATCAAAAAGGCGAACCCCGAGGGGCTCGTGCTTCAGCCGACTTATCAACGCCACTATCCGAATGGAAAGCTCGCGGCGCATGTCATCGGTTACGCGGGTCGCTCGGGCCGCACGCTGGAAGGCTCCTTGCAGGCGAACGAGCCGATGTGGCCCGGCGCGGAAGGGCGCGAGGGTCTCGAACAATCCTTTGACGATCAACTCCAAGGCCGGGCCGGGCAGTACCAGATCACCACCGATGCCACGGGCCGGCGGGTAGCGGAGCAGGTGACGATCCCGCCGCAGCCGGGCTACAACATCGTTACGACGATCGACACGCGCATGCAAAGGCTGTGCGAGCAGGCTCTCGAGCGCGGGTGCAAGCGCGGGGCTCTGGTGATCGTCGATCCGCGGAATGGCGACATCCTCGCGCTCGCCTCGTGGCCGACTTTCAACCCGAATTCGTTCATCCCCTTCATCTCCGCCGAGACCTTCCAAGCGCTGCAGGACGATCCGAATATACCCCTCTTCCCCCGTGCCTTCCGCGCGGCGTATCCGCCGGGATCGGTCTTCAAGGTGATCGTCGGCGCGGCGGCGATGCAGTCGGGAAAGATCGACCCAGGCGATGGATTCAACTGTCCCGGCGCGATGAGGATCGGCGGGCTGACCTTCCACAACTGGAAGCGGAGCAACGCCGGCTCGCTGAGCTTTTCCGAAGCGCTGACGCAATCGTGCAACACCTGGTTTTATCAGGTCGGCATGAAGATCGGCTCGGGGACGATGGCGGACTATTCCCAGCGCTTCGGCCTCGGCCAGCGCACCGGCATCCCGCTGAATGCCGAGTCTGCCGGCATCATCCCCAACGACGAGTACTTCATGCGGGTCCACAAACGCAAAATGCTCGGCGGCGACCTCGCCAACTTTGCCATCGGCCAGGGCGACGTGACGACCACGCCGCTGCAGATGGCGATGGCGATGGGCGCGATCGGCAACGGCGGCACGCTCTACGCCGCCCGGCTCGTGAACCAGGTGCAGAGCATCGACGGCCAGATCGTCACCGCCTACGACGTGCGGGCGCGGTCGCAGGTGGATTTCGACAACGATGTCTTCGCCGCGCTGAAGCGCGGCATGATCGGCGTGGTCGTCACGTCGCCCTGGCCGATGGCAAAGTT
>JBGSYE010000394.1:0-6004 GCA_041751075.1 Chthoniobacteraceae bacterium | reverse complement strand
AAGGGCAGGCGCGGCTTGGCGGCCTTTTCCGCGACGGCCGCAAGCGCGTTCGCGGCCTCTTCTCGTAACGCGAATAAAACTGAGCAAAGCCAAGGCGGGCGGTGGAGGAGGAGAGCGTGGGTGGATGAAGAGGGCGTGATTGAAAGTGGTGCAAACGTCTTTTGTGCCGAAGGGGGCATTGGAAATGAGCCGGTGGCGTCAGCCGGGACAGAGGCCAAAGAAATGAGCACCGGCAGGGGCGGTGGAATCGCCCCTCACGGGGCTGAATCTCCTCCTGCACCGAAATCCGGCGGCTCGCGCCACCGGTTAAATTCCGTAGTCCCTTCGGGACAGGCTGCCCCCACGTGTGCACCACATTTGATCACACCCGGATGAAGAGGTGCGCCAATTCAAACTCGCCTGGCTGCCCGGGTGGACTCGGTGCTCGGGATGAACCTCCTCTTCGCCCACGCCATGAGTGCCGGCTTCGCGAAATCGAGTCCGAACTTCAGCACGGTGAGGCCAAAGGCCGCCTTGCCCGCGGCCGCCGTCGCATCGTTGCGCGCCGCGGATTTTCGCACTGGGGCCTTGCGTCGCAACGGAGGGATTTTTGAAAGCAGGAGCCCGAGCACGGCGGCGCCGCCGAACCACGCGGCCCGGTTCCGCGCAACGCCCCTCTTGATTCGCGCGCCCAAGTCGAGGTCGCATCGCAGCGCCGCGGTGTAGCCGGTGAGTTCCGCGCGGGCGGCGGCGAGTTCCGCGGTCAGCGATGGTTTGTGAGGTCGGTCAGCCATTGTTGGTCTTTCTTGAATTCTTCGAGCGTGGCGGTGAATGCGCCGGTCTTCACCCGCTGCCACGCGAGAAAGACGAGCGCGCCCGCGCCCGCGAGATGGAGCAGGGCCGCGCCGCCCATCACCCAGATCCACGCATGGCGGCTCTCAAACATCGCCGCGACCGCGAAGACTGCCGTGATGACGAGGAAGACATAGCCCAGCACCGCGACGAAAAGCGCGCCCACCGCCATGCCCGCAGCGATGCCGTAGTGCGCGCCGGCCTCTCGAGCCTCGAGCGTGGCCAGCGTCAGGCGTGCCTTCAGGTAACGAGCGGTGGAGGCAAAAAACCCGGCGGCGTGCGCCAGGGTTCCGGTGGTGGCTGGGTGGCGAGATGGATGCACGGTCGGAGATTCATCGCCGCTAATGGGGTGTCCGGCTGTATGGAAGCAGCCTCAGCCGCGATGAATCTCGCAATTCGCTCTGCCTGCTGCGCGACGTTCCAGCGCTTCTCCGGCCCGGGCCAGCGCGGCTGCCGCGGCCCTGAATCGCCCTTCGATCTCGGCCTTGTCCGCGTCATTCAACATTCGCGCAATCCCATCTGCGCGGATCGCCTCGGCGTGGCGCGCGAGTGTCTTCCGATCCTCCTCCCGGCGCGTGTGTGGCGCGATGCGCGCGATCACTTCCAGCATCCGCAGCACCACGCTGGCACTGCCGCAGCCGTATTGGCGGATGGCATTGAAGGCCGCGTCCGCGAGGCCCGCGAAGTCGCTTTGATACGCGACCACGCGCAACCGCCCCACTTCGCCGCAGCGATGGCGCGAGGGTGTCGCGCGGCTCGCGACACGGATGAGCCCCACGCCCAGCCACTCCACGCAGGTCATCGCCGTGAAGGGATCGTTGATCCCGGGCGAGAGCGCGCGCGCCGCCACTTCCGCGAGCTGGTCGAAGCAATACTCCACGTCCTGAGTGGGGGTGCGGTGGCGGCCTAGATAGAAGGCCGCGCGGACTGCGGCGGCCACCTCGTCATCGACTTCGCGAGCCGGCCACACCTCCGCGAGCGGCGATTCTTCCGCCACGAATTCCCCCGGCCGCCGGAGAATCCGCAGCACGAGATTCCGTTCGGTCGCGAACTCCACCAGAGCGTCGCCATCCACGGCCTGCACGAAGCCGCTTTTCTCCGACGCCACCGCCAGCGCGTCCTGCTCGAAGCCCTCGGGCAGACTCGTGGCCGTCGGCATTTCCTCCTCGCCGATCCGGTCGGGAAAGACGCGGTCGATCCCGTCGCGCATTTCCTCCGCCACGCGCGCGACGAGATTATCCGCGAGAATGGAAGCGCAGACGTGGTGGATGAAAACGATGAGCAGGAAGACGCTCGCCACGGCCAGCATCAGGCCGAGAGTCACCGAAATATGCGGCACGAAGCCGCTGTCCTCCGTCCCGCGGATCGTCCGCAGGACCATCAGGCAGTAGAGAAAAGTCGCGATGAAAGTGCCGAGGACGGTTTGCGTCAGGCGGTCGCCCATGAAGCTGCGGAGCAGCCGCGGCCCGAACTGCGAGGACGCCAGCGACAGCGCCACGATGGTGATCGAGAAGACCACGCCCGCGACCGTGATCGTCGAGCCCGCGATAGTCGCCAGCACCTGCCGCGCGCCCGCCGCGCCGCCCATCCAGATCCACGAAGCCCACGAGGCGTGCCGCAGCCACCGCTCGTTCACCACTTCATCCGCATGCACGACCCCGATGGAAAGCGCCATCGCGCCGAGCGCCATGAGCCCCGGCACGAACCAGTAGCTCGTCCGCACCCGCTCCCACCACGCGCTGAGAAAAGTTTTCACGACGCCGCTTCCTTATCCGCCAGCACCGCGCGCGGTCGAGGCACTTCGCCCGGGCCCTTCGGCCAGCCCTCGCGCTGCCGCCGCCGGTCGCCGTCGGTCTCCTCGGTCTGGTCGTGGTAGAGCAGCACTTGCGTGGGAAAGGGCAGGTCAATCCCGTGTTCGGTCAGCTTGCGTTTCACTGCCATCAGCACCTGGTCGCGCGTATCCAGCGCGCTGCTTTGCTTTGGCGGATCGATCCACCAGCGGATGCGGATATTCACGGTGGATTCCGCGAGATCGTAGAGCAGTGCCTGCGGCGCAGGGTCGTCGAGCACCCCTTCCACCGCGCGCATCGCCTCCAGCATCAGCGCCTTTGCCTGCTCCACGTCGTCGCCGTAGCCGATGCCCACGGTGTACTCCACGCGCCGTTTTGGGAAGGCGGTGTTCACCGTCACCGCGTTGGTGAAAAGCTCGCCGTTCGGCACCACCACGCGCCTTCCATCGTAAGTACGGATCATCGTCGCCCGTGTCTCGATCGCCTCCACCGTGCCCTCGAATTCCTTGAAGACGATCTGGTCCCCGATGCGAAACGGCTCGCGCAGCAGCATCAAAATTCCTGCGAGGAAATTTTGCAGGATGTCGCGAAACGCGAAGCCGATGGCCACGCTGCTGATGCCGAGAATCTGCACGAGCTGTCCCGGCTTGAACGAAGGAATCGCAATGACCAGAGCGATGAGCAGCCCGAGAAAAGTAATGCTCCAGCCCGCGAGCCGGCCGAGCACGATGCCCACATTGCGCCGCTTCCGCATCTTCGCGGAGACCTTCCGCACCAGCGCCCGAACGCCGATCCCGAGGAAGTGGATCGCGATGAAAACCACGAGCGCCAGGACCATGTGGGGCAGCCGCGCGAAGAACCCATCGGCCATCGCCTGCACGCTGCGGACGGACTCCTGAATCGCGGGCGTGCTGGTGAGGTCGGCCATGTTCCCTTGGATCGCGCCGCACGGCTGCCGCGGTTCCATCGAAATGGTCGGCGATCACTGACAGGCGCGATCCTCCGCCGACGCGCGAACTAGATTTCGCCTCAACCATGATTTCCGTCGTCATTCCCGCCTTCGATGAAGCCGCCCAACTCGGGCGTGTTTTCGGGTCCTTGCGAAATCAGGCGGCGCACGAGGTTATCGTCGTGGATGGGACGAGCAGGGATGGCACGGGTGAAGTCGCGCGCGGCTTCGGTGCGCGGGTGATCGAGAGCCGCGCCGTCAGCGCGCGGCGCAGATGAATCCCGGAGCGCGTGCCGCGCGGGGAGAGGCGCTGCTCTTTCTCCACGCGGATACGCGGCTCGGCGCGGGTGCGCTGGGGAGAATCTCGCGTGCGCTGGAAGACCGCGCGGTGGTCGGCGGCGGCTTTGCGCGGCGCTACGATTCAGCGTCGGCGCTGCTGCGCCACGTGTCTTTTGGCGGAATATTGCGGCTCCATGATCTGCCAGGCGCGTTCGCGCATTTGCTCGGAGCTGAGTGACTCGGGATCGGCTTTGATGCCGTCGGCGACTAGGGCTGGATTGTGGCTGAGCTGGCGGAAAAGCCCGTGATGTTCCGGCAGCGCGGCGAGCAGGAGCGGCAGCCCGGAGAGTCGCGAATGCTCCTCGATCACCTGCGCCGAGGTCGAAAACGATCCGCTGGGCGCCGTCCTGTTTTTGCGTCGCGCTGGCTACTGCACTGAGTTTGTCAGCCATGAATGTCGGGAATCGATTCGGCGGCCTCTGCACAACTCATTCGGCTGGACGGGCGACTTCGGACGGTTTCTTTGCCGATTCACCGCTCGCTTGAAAGGCGTCCCAGGTGCGGACCCGCTGCACCGGCGCATCCTTGGCGCACGGCCTGAACCGCTACCGCGCGCGCAGCGTGATGAAGGTCAGCTCGGGCCGCAGAATCTCGGGGCCGTCCTTCAACCCCGCCTCGAACAAATCCAGCCGATAACGTTCCTTCCGCTCCGCCCTCAGCAATCGCCATCCGGACGGCGAGGACCGGAAGCACTCATGCACCGCATCGGCAGTCAGCGGGTAGTCAGTCTTTCCGGTGTAGTGGACGGCGAGAAGGTGGCCTTGCGGCTCCAAGGCGTCGGCGAGGTTTGCGCGAAGACGGAGCAGGTCCGGTCTCGAAAAATAGTAGCCGATTTCGGAAACGAGGATGAGATCGAACGAGCCGGCCGGGAAGCTGGTGCAAAGATCCCGTTGCTCGAATAAAACGTGCGGGCGATTGGCGCAACGGTGTCGGGCGTCTTGCAATGCCACGGCGGATACGTCGATCGCCACCAATCGCTCGCAACGCTCCGCGAGCCGTCGGGTCAGCACGCCGATCGAGCAGCCGAGTTCAAGCGCCCGCGCATAGCGAGACCTCGGCAAAGCCGCCAGCGTCGCGGCGTATTTCTCCGCTTCATAGCGGCTGGCGGAAAAGTCCCAGGGATCGCCGGAGGCCGCGTAGAGCGCGTCGAAATAGTGCGGCGAGACCGATCCCGTGGGGCCTCGGATATGAGGAACCTGCGGCGTGTGCTCAGACATCGGCGGGTTCCAAAAACAGCTCCCAAGGCATGGCGAAGTGGGCGAGCACCGAAGGCTCCAAGGTGAAGCCGGTCGGATCATCGTGAACGATCTTTCCCAACTGCGAAGCGTGGCGGGAGAGCGCCTGTTGTTTGCGAGCGATCACGGGAGAAATATCGAGCCGCCACGCGTGGCCCTCGTCGGTCCGCGGCGCCACGTCACCTTCGGGCTGCATCCAGGCCCAGACGGGATATTCCAGCCATCGCGGACGAGGCCTGTCACCGTCCAGGGCCGCGCGCATGAGATGCCACGTCGCCTGGTGATCGCAGTGCGGGTCGCGCCGCCACGGGACGAAAAGCGTGTCCGGATACAGCGTCGCGAGCAGGGCGCGAAGGCGGGTCACGGCGTCGTGAAATTCCGCGGTATCTCTCCCGGGCAGAGCGCAGTCGCCGAAACGCAGAAACGTCGCCGCCCTCGCGTGCAGGCCAAGCTCCGCCAAGGCGGCAAGGGTTTCCTGCTCGCGCACGGCGGCGAGCGTGGCCGGGGGATGCGTGCGGGAATGCGGATGCGAACGGGAACCATCGGTCATCACGATCACCCGCGGCTGTTTTCCCGCCGCGGCGAGCAGTGCCAGAACGCCGCCGCAGCCGAGCGTTTCATCATCCGGATGCGGCGCGACGACGACGCTGAAACCAAGCGTGGAAGCCGTTTCGGGTGGGGCGAGGGAATGCCGTTCGGGCTCGCAGAGCTGGAAAGCGGTCGAGTTCAGAGCGGGCGTCATGGCAGATAAAAAAGGTGACGCGCCGCCTCGAGACGCGCCGCGAGTGGGAGCGGACGCAGCGCAGCCAGGCGTTCGCGCAAGGCGCGGAGCGTGGCGCGAATCTCCGCGCTTGCCTCGG
>JBGSYE010000393.1:0-2544 GCA_041751075.1 Chthoniobacteraceae bacterium | reverse complement strand
GGTTGCGATTGAAGGCTTTGATGACCCAATCGCGATAGGGCCACATCTCGCGATAATTGTCGAAGTGCATGCCGTGCGTGTCGGCGTAGCGCGCCGCATCGAGCCAGTAGCGCGCGCGATGTTCGCCGTAGCGCGGCGAAGCTAACAAAGCATCGACGTATTTTTCGTAGGCATCCGGCGCACGGTCGTTGATGAACGCGGCCAGTACTTGCGGGTCGGGCGGCAAGCCGGTGAGATCGAGCGCGACGCGGCGGAGGAGCGTGGCGCGATCGGCCTCCGGCGCGGGCGTGAGATGCTCGCGCTCGAGCCGTTTCCAGAGAAAGGCGTCGATCGGATTCGTCCAGGTGACGTGCGAGAGCTGGAAGCCGAAATCGGAGATCTCCGGCACAGTGGGACGAAGGGGACGGGTATAGGACCAATGGGCTTCGTATTTCGCCCCGCTGGCGATCCACCGTTTGAGCAGATCGATTTCGCGGGCGGTGAGCGGCTTGCCCATCTTGCGCGGCGGCATCACGTCGTCCCGGTCGTCGGTCGTGATCCGCTCGATCACGATGCTCTTTTCCGGATCGCCGGGGACGATGGAGAAGCCGTCGTCGAGCGCGGCCCGCGAGCCTTCCCCCGTATCGAGCCGCAGGCCCCCCGAGCCGTCCTTGCCGCCCTTGCGCTCCTCCTGATCCGGGCCGTGGCAGTGGAAGCACTTGTCGGAAAGGATCGGCCGAATCTCGCGCTGGAAATCCGGTGTGGACGCTGCGTGGGCGCAGGCGAGGCCCAGGAGGAATGCGGCGATCGGGAGGCGGACAGGGAGGGGCATAGCGCGGAGCCTCACCATGCCGGAATTGCACCCTGCCTGCCATGAGTTTTCGGCGCTCCCAGTGAAGCGGCGGCGGCTCCGGCCATCTCGTGGACGTCTCCGCCGCCTTGACACTGGGGGACGATCCGGGCTTCACCATCTGTGGCGCAGCGAAGAGCGCGCGCGACGCGACGAGCGAGGCACTCGCAGCGGAAGACCCCGCACTCTTTTCACCGATCGCCTCAGTCAACGTCGCCATGATCCACCTGCTCCAATCCACACAAATCATCCGCGCCAGCGTGGAGAAAGCATGGGAGTTTTTTTCCGATCCCGGCAATCTCCCGCGGCTGACGCCGCCGGAACTGGATCTCACCATTCTCCACGCGCTGCCCGAGCGCATCTATCCGGGAATGATGATCGAATACCGCGTGCGCCCGCTGCTCGGCATCCCTGCGCGCTGGCTGACGGAGATCACGCATGTGGAGCTGGCGAAAAGGTTCGTCGATGAACAAAGAGTCGGCCCGTACCGAATCTGGCACCACGAGCATCATTTCAAGTCCCTCGACGACGGACGCACCGAGATGCTGGATCGGGTGACCTACGTCCTGCCATTCGGGATGCTGGGCGATCTCATCCATCCCATCGTGGTAAAGCCGCAACTCGCGAAGATCTTCGCCTTCCGCGAGAAGGCGGTGCGCGATCTTTTCGACTGAGTCGAGCGAACCGCCTGCACGTAGCGTTCGACCAGCTCGCTGGGCACGATCCTGTCGCTCATGGTCGCATTCGCTGAACTTTCATCCTTCCGCGCGAGACACCGACGGAAGGTGATACTCCGCGCCTCGTCTCTCGACGGGCGACTCTACGGCGGGGTTTCGCCCAGGCCGCGCAGGAGTTCGCGGGCGAAGGGGTTTTGCGCGGCGGCGAATTCGCGGAGGGTCTCGATGGCCAGCGCGTGCACTTCGGGGTGCGGATTGCGCAGGGCGGCTTCGCAGGTGACGTGATCGGCGTAGCGGGCGAAATGTGCGCGGGCTTCCTCGGGTGAACACGCGGCGAGGATGGGGAAGAGACGCTCGCGGATGCGGCTTTCCAGAAAGGAGATGTCTTCCCGATCCCGCGGGCGATCGGTGTCTAGTTTAGTAGCGATCAGGAGCGGCTCATCCGTGATGCGGAAAGGCTCTTCTGCAAATGGGATCGAAGCTTGCCACGCCGCCTCGAAGTCGGCGGGCTCCAGATTGTTGGGGACACGGAACACGTCGAGGTCGCATTCCAATCCACCGATCCGGATGACGCCGACGGCCTCTACCACCTCGGCGAGGTCGTCGCCGGAGACTCGAGCCCGCCGCGAGAGATCCCAAAAGTAAGCGGAGGGTACACCGCCAATCGCGGCGCGCAGTGTGGCGGCCCAGGCGTCGGCACTCACGCCAGGGTCGAGCCAGATATCCACGTCCTTGGTGAGCCGGGAGTGGCCGTGGTAGATCACGGCGAGCCCGCCGAGGAGGAGCAAGCGGTGCTCCGCGCCTAGCGTTCTAACGAAGGGTGGTGCGGTCCGAACCATTCGATGATGTCCTTTTCGATGCTCTCGGCGATGAAGAGCAGGTCGTCGAGGGTGCGGGGCTCGTGGGGGAGCCAGGGGGTGCTGTTGTCGGGGGTGCAGGAACGTTCGGGCAGGCCGCGCGCGAGGCGAGCGGCGCGGTGTTTGCGGGCGCGTTCGCGGAGGTGCCACTCGTCCCAGACTCGCTCGAGGGAGGGCGTGT
>JBGSYE010000392.1:0-4214 GCA_041751075.1 Chthoniobacteraceae bacterium | reverse complement strand
TCGCCCGCGCGCCGCGCCCGCAGGCCGCCTCGCCCATCGAGGGGCGCAGGCGGCTGGAGCACTATCCGCGCATGCTCATGGGACATCGTCTCGATCCGTATCCCGGCCGCGTGACGCTGCTGCTGCCGGAAGAAGCGCACGAGAGCGTCGAGGAGACGAGTTGGACCACCGCGCCCACTGGCGGCATTGACATCCATCCTCTACCCGGTGACCACCTTTCCTACATCCGCGAATACGCCGCCACCGCGGCGGCGAAACTGCGCGAACTGATCGAGCAAGCCATCCCATGCTGACGGGAGAAACATCCAACATTCGACATCCAACATCCAACATTCAACGGGTGCCCCCTCCGGCGTGCGACCCCATTGGATGTTGGATGTTGAATGTTGAATGTTGGATGTTTTCCCCACTCCTGGCCGCCACACCCCGGACCGATTCCCCGCCATGCTGACCGCCATCGAACACTGGCAGACCACCGACCACCCGCAGCCGCTCCGCGTCGGCGAGGTGCATCTCTGGCGCGCGCGCCTCGAGCCGACCCCGGCGCTTCTCGAGACGCTCTCGCCTGATGAATGGATGCGCGCGGGCCGGTTTCATTTCGAGCGCGATCGCGACCGCTATTTGACGGCACGCGGGCTCGTGCGGACGATCCTTTCCGGCTATCTCGGCGTGGATGCGCATGAAATCGAGTTTGGCACCGGGCCTTACGGCAAGCCGGAAATCCAGGAGCCCGGAACCCTGCTCCGCTTCAACGTCAGCCACTCGGACAACCTGATGCTGCTCGCCGTCACGCATGGCCGCGAGATCGGCATCGACCTCGAACACATGCAGCCCCATCTTTCGTTCGAGACGCTGGCCGATCACTACTTCCATCCCGAGGAGGCATGGGAACTCCGCCAGCTCCCGCGCGAAAAGCGGGCGTGGAAATTTTACGACGTGTGGACCTGCACGGAGGCGCGCCTCAAGGCGAGCGGTGTAGGTCTGGCGAATGGTCCGCGCGTGCTCGATCCCGATCGCTGGTCGCTGCTGAAGCTCACACCACAGGCCGGCTTCGCAGCGGCGCTCGCCGTCGAGGGCGCGGACTTCCATCTCGAGTGTTGCTCGTGGCCGACGTGAAATCCGCGCCGGGTTATGAACTCATCGTCGAGCGTTCGAGCGGCTGGCTGAAGGTCAACTGGCGCGAACTCTGGGACTATCGCGATCTGCTCGTGCTCCTCGTGCAGCGCGACTTCATTTCGCGCTACAAGCAGACCCTGCTCGGGCCGCTCTGGTTCCTGCTCCAGCCAGTGCTCACCACGGCGGTGTTCGTGATTGTCTTCGGACGCTTTGCGGGCATTCCGACCGACGGCATCCCCGGGCCGCTCTTCTATCTGTGCGGGCTGCTGGCGTGGAATTATTTCTCGCAAAACATCACCACCGGCGGCGCGACCTTCGTGAACAACGCGCACCTCTTCAACAAGGTGTACTTCCCGCGCGTGCTCGTCCCGGTCTCGATCGTCGTCGCGAATCTCGTCTCTTTCGCCCTACAGATCGTGCCTTTTGCGATCTTCGCGGCGTTCTACTTTCTCACCGGGCGACAGGGCGCGGCGGTCCTCTCCTGGCCAGCGCTGCTGCTGCCGCTGCCGCTGCTGCACATCGCGGCGCTGAGCCTCGGCGTGAGTCTCTGGATGGCGGCCTCGACCGCGAAGTATCGCGACCTCGTGCATCTCACCGCCTACCTCACGCAGATCTGGATGTTTGCGACGCCGGTCATTTATCCGCTCTCGAAAGTCTCCGAAGGGTGGCGCTGGGTCGTCTGGGCGAATCCCATGTCGGCTCCGGTCGAAGCCTTCCGCATCTGTCTGCTCGGACGCGGCACGCTCGGCGCGCAGGAGGTCGCCATCTCACTCGGCATCACCGTGGCGCTGCTCGTTTCAGGGGTGGCTCTGTTTCAGCGTGTCGAGCGCACCGTCGTGGATTCCGCATGAAGCCGATCGTCGAAGTCCAGAATCTGTCGAAGCTCTACAAGCTCGGCGCGACGGGGCTCACGAGCGTGCGCGAGTCGATCGAGAGTGTCTTCGGGAAAAAGAAGGTGGCACCGCGTCCTGCGGCGAAAATGCCCATCTCCGACGACCGCAGCGGGCCGGAGCCGAATACCTTTTGGGCGTTGAAGGACGTGTCCTTCACGGTCAACGCTGGCGAAGTCATCGGCATCGTGGGCCGAAACGGCGCGGGAAAATCCACGCTGCTGAAAATCCTCTCGCGCATCACGGAACCGACCAGCGGACGCGCGATCCTGCGCGGGCGGGTGGTTTCGCTGCTCGAGGTCGGCACCGGCTTCCACCCCGAGCTGAGCGGCCGCGAAAACATCTTCCTCAACGGCGCGATCCTCGGGATGCGGCGAGCGGAGATCGCGGCGAAGTTCGACGAGATCGTGGACTTCTCGGAAGTCGGCAAATTCATCGACACGCCGGTGAAACGCTACTCGAGCGGGATGTTCGTGCGACTCGCCTTTGCCGTGGCGGCGCATCTCGATCCCGAGATCCTGCTCATCGACGAAGTGCTCGCCGTGGGCGATGTCGGCTTTCAGAAAAAATGCCTCGGCAAAATGGGCGAAGTCGCGACGCAGCAGGGGCGGACGGTCTTTTTCGTCAGCCACAATATGGGCGCCGTGCGCGCGCTGTGTGAGCATGCGGTGCTCATCGACGGCGGGCGACTCACGCTCACCGGCACGCCGGGCGAAGTCATCAGCCAGTATCTCGCCGCGTCGATGCCGAAGGGCGATGGGGACGAAGGCCAGATCGCGTGGGAAGATCTCGCGCAGGCTCCGAAGTGCGACGAGGTCGCTCTGCGCGGCATCCGCCTGCTCGACGCGCAAGGCTCCCCGGCCTCGACCTTCGAGGCGGACAAGCCGCTGACGATCGAGATCACTTACGAAGTGCTCCAGCGCCTGCGCGGCGCGCGCTTCTCGGTGCAACTGCTCACGCAGGAAGGCGAGCTGGCCTTCGCGGCGACCGATCATCTCTTCCAAAACGAGACGCAGAGTCCGGGGCGCTATCGCACGAGCTGCCTCATCCCCGGCGGCCTGCTCAATCGGCGCAACTACCAGGTGCAGGTGCAGTGCGACATCCCCGGTGAGCGCTACCTGCTGCCGGCGGCGGAGTATCTGAGCTTCCTGATCTCCGGCGCGGGGAATCAGGCGTCGAATTTCCCGGAGACGTGGCCCGGCGTGGTCTGCCCGAAGCTCGAATGGAAAGTGGAGGCGCTGGGGAAATGAAGGACGCGCTCGCACTCGCGGTGCCGGTTTTCAATTGCGCCCGCTACCTTCGCACCACGCTCGAATCGCTGAACGCGCAGGGCGCTGACGTGCGCTGGCACTTGCAGGACGGCGCCTCGACGGATGACACCGTGGCGATCGCGCGGAAATTCGCGCGTCCCGGCGACACCGTCGTGAGCGAGGCGGATAGCGGCCAGCCCGAGGCGCTCAATCGCGCCTTCCGCCGGATGGGTGGCGACATCATCGGCTTCCTCAATGGTGACGATCTGCTCGCACCGCACGCCGCCCGCAGGGTGCTCGAGTTTTTCTGGGCAAATCCGGAGGTCGATCTCGTGTATGGCTCGGTGCAGTGGATCGACGCCGACGGCAACCCCGAGGGCACGCACACCGGACGTATCTCGTCGCTCGCCGAGGTGCTCGACATCTACGGCGTGTGGTGGAACGAGCGCCAGTGGGTGCAGCCCGAGGTCTTCTTCCGCCGCTCGCTGTGGGAAAATGTCGGCTGCTTCGACACGAGCTACAACCTCACCTTCGACTACGAATTCTGGGTGCGTTGCTTCCTCGCCGGAGCACGCGTCGCACATCTCCCCGAGGTGCTGTGCAGTTTCCGCCGCCACGCGGAGCAAAAGTCCTCCGCCGCAGAGCGTGCCGCGGATGAGATTCGCGCGATCGTGCGGCAGCACCTGCCGGCAGCGGAGCTTCCGTCCGGGAGACGGTGGTCGATCGAGGCTCAGCTCTGCTACGACCTCTACCAGGGCGGGCGCTCGCCGCGGAGTGGCGGCCATTTCTTCACCGAATTCCTGCGGCATCCGCACTGGCTGCTCTCGTCTTGGGCGCGCGAGCGGGCGGCGGCGGCTATCGCGGTGCGATTAAACCCGGACGGTGGGCATTCAAACCCGGACCGTGTGCGATCAAAGGCGGACGGGGTTCCAGGGAGCGCAGCCGGGCGTCAGCCGGA
>JBGSYE010000391.1:0-3788 GCA_041751075.1 Chthoniobacteraceae bacterium | reverse complement strand
TCCGGCTGACGCCCGGCTGCGCTCCCTGGAACCCCGTCCGCCTTTGATCGCACACGGTCCGGGTTTGAATGCCCACCGTCCGGGTTTGATCGCACCGCGATATCTTTCGCGGGCAGAGGCGGAGCGGAGCTTGGAATCCGCACGATCGCTCCGCACCGCCTTCGCCCACGGATGCCAGCGACGGTCATAGACCGCCGCTACAAACGGGCGCGATTGCCATCCGTCCCCGTCCGCCACTACCGTCTCCGGCATGCACGATCTCGGAAAGCTGCTCGTCGTCCTCGGCCTCGTGCTCGTCGCCGCGGGCGCGCTGCTCTGGAAGACCGGTGCCCTGGACGGTCTCGGCAAGCTGCCCGGCGACCTCTTCGTGCAGAAGGGAAATGCGACCTTCTACTTCCCGCTCGTGACGTGCCTCATCATCAGCCTCGTGCTCACGCTGGTGATGTGGCTGCTGCGGAAATGAAGCCCGAAGCTCAGGCCGAATACTTTCGCAGGCGCGTGCTTCGGGGATTGCGCATCTACTTCGCAAATCGCCGCTGGCCGCGTCTGATCATGAGTGTCGTTCTCGCGCTGGCGGGCGGGCTCGGGTTTCTCAGCTCCGTCGCGATGTTGGCTGCGGGATTGGAGAAAATGTGGCTCCGCTACCCGCTCGCGGTGCTCGTGGGATGGATCGCATTCCTCGGGCTCGTCCGGCTCTGGGTCGCGATGGAAGGGCGGATCTTCGTCCCCGACGAAGAGATCGAAAAGCTCTGCCGCGAGGGCGACGACCCCGGCGACGTTCCGAGCCAGGCCGAGACGACCGACACGCTGTGGCGACACTGGATCGACATTCTGCGCAACAGCGGCCCGGTGGACGCCGATGCGGAAGGCTGCCTGGTCTCGGTCGCCCTCTGGATCGGCGGATTCCTGCTGCTCATCGCGGTGGCGGGCATCTTCGTGGTGGTGGCCGGCGCACCCATGCTGCTCGCGGAGATCTTCCTCGATGCGATCCTCGTCGCGGCGCTCTACAAGCGGATGGCCCAGCTCGATCGCCGCTGGTGGTTGACCGGTGCTCTGGAGCGAACCGTTTTCCCTGTGCTCTGGACTCTCCTGACGCTCGGAATCGCCGGTGCCGTGATGCAGCAGATCGCGCCGGAGGCGAAGTCGATCGGCGGATTTGTGCGGCACGTAACGAAGGACTGACGCATTCTTCCCCATCCCATGAGCGACATCGCCACCCGTCTCGCCTCCGTCCACGCCAACATCGCGGAGGCCGCCTCCCGCTCGGGGCGGAAGGCCGAGGACGTCTCACTCGTCGCCGTGGCGAAGACCCAGCCGCCAGAAGCCGTGCAGGAGGCGATCGACGCTGGGCAGCTCCTCTTCGGCGAGAATCGCGTGCAGGAGGCGAAGGCGAAAATCCCGCTGCTGCCCGCGCGCGCCCGCTGGCACTTCATTGGCCACCTTCAGAAGAATAAAATCCGGCACGCGCTGCCGATCTTCGAGTTGATCCAGAGCATCGACTCGCTGGAGCTGGCCAGCGATCTCGACCGGATCGCCGCGGAGGCCGGCGCATTCCCGCGAGCGCTGCTCGAGGTGAATGTCGCAGGCGAGGGGACGAAGTTTGGCTTTCCGCTCGCAAAGCTCCCCGAGCAGATGGAGGCGCTGCTCGCTCTCGAGCGCGTGCAGATCGAAGGGCTCATGTGCATCCCGCCACCGGTGCCGCGGGCCGAGGATGCGCGTCGCTACTTCGTCGCACTGCGCGAGCTGCGCGATCGGCTGGAAAAGGCGGCCGGGGTGCCGCTGCCGCAGCTCTCGATGGGCATGAGCGCCGACTATCCGGTGGCCATCGAGGAAGGCGCCACGCTCGTGCGGGTCGGCACCGCGATCTTCGGCGACCGCGTCGGCAAGCCGTGGAAGCCGGAAGCCGCCGGTGGGTTTGACGACTGAGCGGGCGCTCTGGTTTACTGCCGCCCGTGCCGAGCCGCCTCTCCCCCCAAACCATCCAGCAGATCGGCGACGAGTTCGCGATCGTCTGGAACGATGGCTCCGAATCCTACCTCCGGCTCGAGGCCATGCGCCGCGCCTGCCCCTGCGCCGCGTGCGGGGGGGAGCCTGATGTGCTCGGCCACATCATCCGGCCCGAGGTGCGCTACATCCCGGCGAGCTTTCAGTTGCGCGGCTGGCGGAACGTCGGCGGCTACGCCATCCAGCCCGAGTGGGCGGACGGACACGACAGCGGGCTCTACACCTTCCCGTACTTGCAGCGTCCCAGCCACGAGACCGCGGCGCCCTGACTTCCCATGAATCGCACGTCCCGCCTCGTCGTTCTCGCGCTGCTCTTCGCCGTCTGCCTCGGCGCCACGCTGCTCCAGCGCCAGCGCGACCAGCGCCGCCTCTCCGCGCCGCCGAATGAACTCTACGAAGTCGTCTGGACGCAGATTCGCGCCATCCAGGCCGGCGACACGCAGATGGCCTACCGCCACGTCTCATCGAGTTTTCAGGAAAAGTTCAACGCCGAGGCTTTCGCCGAGTATGCCCGCACCGAGTATCCGGGGCTGACACGGGCGGAGCGGGTGGAATTTGGCGCGGTCCGCTTCGAGGGCGCGCATGCGACGGTGCCGGTCTTCTTTTTCCTGTCGGATGGTGATGTCGTGCGCTGCGTCTATCGCCTCGTGAATGAGCGCAACACCTGGAAGATCGACGGCGCCAATGTCCTCCAGCGCCTGCCCGCCGGCCGCCGCCTCGGCGGCATGCGCGCGTAGATTCGCTGCTCTCAGAGGCTCACCCCCGCAGCTCCCCGAGCCGGCTGGCGATGGCCATCAGCAGCGCACTCTCCGCCGGCGGCCAGTCGTAGGCCCCGGCCTTCGCGATCCCGAGCACGCCGCGCAAATCGTCACCCGTGAGCATCGGCACCGCGAGCGAACCTTCCATCCCCGTGGCCTTCGCGCCCGGCCGCGCCTTGCCCGAGTCATCCGTCTGCAGATTGCACAGGCTCACAGGTCCGCGTTGTTGGGCGGCGAGTCCTGCGATCCCTTTCCCGACCGGCACGGTGGCGATGATTTGCTGCACCGGCGGCGGGATATTCTTCGACGCCACGAGATGGAGCATCCCGTCGCGCAGGAAATGCACCGTACCAGCGGCGCAGCCAAAGTGCGCGATGGCGGCGTCGAGGACGGCTTCCACGGATTGCGAAGCGAGCGCGGCTTCGACCGCCGCGGGCAGGGGAGTACTCATGCCGCGAAACGTGACACAGGCGCCCCGCCTGTGGAAGAACCGTCCGCAAGCCATGCGCTTCCTCCGCCTCGCGCTCCTCCTCGCAGTCGTGCTCTGCGTCCCGTTCATTTTTTGGGGCGGGGAATTCGAACGCTGGTTCACCGGCGACGCCGCCGTGCAATGGCTGCGCGCGCGCGGCCCGTGGGGCTGGCTGGCGACGATCGGCCTGCTCATCTCCGACCTCGTGCTGCCCGTGCCTTCGACGGGCGTGATGTCCGCCGCCGGCTTTCTCTACGGCACGGCGATCGGCGGGGCGATCAGCGCCAGTGGCTCGTATCTCGCCGGCCTGCTCGCCTACGGAGTCTCGCGGTTCTTTGGGCGGAAAGCGGCGCATCGCTTCGCCAGCGCGGACGATCTTGAGGGCAATCATCGACTCTTTCAGCGCCACGGCCCGTGGCTTATCGCCGCGTCCCGCGCGCTGCCGCTGCTGCCGGAGGTCTCCTGCTGTCTCGCCGGGCTGGCGAGGATGCGCTTCTCCACTTTCGCCCTCTCGCTTGCGTGTGGCTGCGTGCCGGTCGGCTTCGCCTACGCCGCGA
>JBGSYE010000390.1:0-3378 GCA_041751075.1 Chthoniobacteraceae bacterium | reverse complement strand
ACAGACCACTTTCACGGTCGCCAGTGAATCGACTTATAACTGGGAGACCAGTCAATGGTCCGTGCCGGTCATCGGCACGGTCAGCCAGGTGCTGAAGATCGGCTCGCAACCCGTGAGCGTTGCGCTCGGCGGCAAATACTTCGCGGAAGGCCCCAGCGGCGCGCCCGAGTGGGGCATGCGGCTCACCTTCACGCTGCTCTATCCGACCGGAAAACGTGAACCCGCCGCGCATGCCGACGGCAAGAGCTACGCGAAATAACACACTCAGCCGCCGACCATGAAACTCGCCCGCACCTTGTTACTGCTAACTGTCATTGCTGGCGGCACCGCCGACGCAGGCGAGACTAGCTCATCGAAGCAAGCGCCGTCACTGACGCCGCTAGGTGACCGGTGGCGCTTCTCGCTCTCGACGCCAGGCTGGCTCGCGGGGCTCGAAGGCGATGTCGGCATTGATGGCGTCATCTCCGCAGTCGATGTCAGCCCTGGCGACATCATCCGGCGCATCGACATGGCGGGGATGGTGCGCGGCGAGGCGAGCAAGGGCCGTTTCGGAATCACGGGAGACTTCATTTACCTGAGCCTCTCGGATGGCATCGGCACGAACACCGTCGTGAAAAAGCTCGATCTTCAGGTGGACGAGATCATTGGCGATGTAGGCCTGCGCTGGCGCGTGATCGAAGGCCAGCGCGGTTACCTCGATGTCACGGCCGGCGTGCGCTACGTGAACCTTTACCAAAAGCTGGCGCTCCAGCCGAACTCCGAGCGCATCGGCGAAGCGAGCACGAACCTCGTCGATGAAGTGGGCGAGCGGTTGCGCACCGCGCTCAGCGAGAGCGGCCTGCGCGATGTGATCGCCCAACAATTCAGCGCGCAACTCGCCGCGCTCGACGGCCGCAATCCGACGCTGCCGATTGGGCCGCTGGGCGGAAGCGAGCGCACCCCGATTCTCGATCGCGTCCGGGAGATTATCGACGCGCGCAAAACCGAGCTCTCTGCCGCGCTTCGCGAGCGCGCAGCAGCGGCGACGGACGCGCTGCGAGCACAGGCGCAGGCGCGCGTGGATGGGATCAAGCGCGACGTGAGCCGCAAGATCGCCCGCACTCTCGAGAAGTCGCTTGATACCACTGTCTCGCGCACCGACGACTGGTTCGATCCTTACATCGGCCTGCGCGGACGCTACAACTTCACCGACCGCCTTTACGCCACCGCAAAAGGCGATGTCGGCGGGTTCGGCGTCGGCTCCGACTTTACCTGGCAGGCTGAAGCCGCGCTCGGCTTTCAGCTCACACGCAGCATCTCCGCCGAAGCTGGCTACCGTGCCCTCGGCATCGACTACGAAGACGACGGACTGACTTACAACACGATCACCCATGGAGCGCAGGTGATGTTGGGAATCACTTTTTAACACTGCAATCGCGCGCCGCGCGCATGTCATGACGCCTCGCGCAACGCAACGGTCTTGGATTACCCGCGTCGGCGTTTGCCCTCGGCGCGCCTTAGGGATGCCAATCCCGAGACTTCACCAAACAAACCACCCAATGAAAATGAAACGCATCCTTGCCCTCGCCGTAACCGCTACGATCGCTGGCGCATCGCTCCACGCGGCACCCGCGTCTCCCTCTCCAGCCCAATGGGAGACCGCACTCACCGCCCGCGAGCAACGCGCCGCCTTGCTCCGAGACGAATTGAAGGCTCTCGACGCGCGCATCGAAGGTCGCATTGATGTGATCGTAGAGGCGTTGCGCGCGATCGGTGACTCGAAGGATTCGCGCACGAAAGTCGCGCGGATGAAGGAGCAGACGATCGAAGCACTGAAAAAGAACATCGGCTATTACCAAACCAAACGCGCAGCGCTGCAGGAGGAAATGCGACGGCCGACGCTGCGGCTCACGGACGAGCAGAAACGCCAGGGGATTGCGGTTTTTGATGAGCGGATGGAGAAGCGCGTCGCGCAAATTCTCGCCGTCCAGAAGTCGCTACCGGCGCACAAAGATTACGAGCGCTACAAAGTCACAGGCAGCAACGACCGCGGGGCGACTTATGCGGTGAACGAGGATCACCGGCAGAATCAGCGCGTCACTTCCTACACCAACGCGCAGCGCAAGGAGATCGAGGATGGCCTGCGCCGCAGCATCGCGCGGATCGAGCAGCAAAGCCGCGCGCTGAAGGCGCAGAACGCGCCGGCCGCGGAGATCGCGAAGAACAACGCGCTGCTCGCCGAGCGCCGCCAGCAACTTGCTGGCTCACTCGCGCCAACCGAAACCGCAACCCGCGACATCGGACAGAAAGAAGCGCTCAATCTCGACAAGGCTTTGCAGACGGCGATTGCGGAGCTACGCAAAGACTTCACCACGTTGTTCGCGGGATACTCCGCCTATCTCCAGGAACTCTCCGCCGTAAATCAAACCCGCGAAGCACTCGCCGCAGCCAAACCAAAAACGCCATGAACATCCGACTCATCCTTTTCGCCTTCACCGCCGCACTCCTCGCCGGCTGCGCGGCCTCACGTCACGAAGCACTCGAACGCCGGCAGGATGGCGTCGATGCGCGCCATGACGCGCGGATGGACCGCCGAGAGCTGCGCAGCGACCGCGCCGACGCGCGTTACGACCGCTGGTAAGATTCACCTTCGAACCTCCACTAACCGACAAATCCAACGATGAGTGCAACGATCCAATTAGAACCCGAAAACCTCTACGTGTGCCGAATCAGCGGCGTCCTGAAACGATCCGAGTTCGCCGCGGGGCAAGACGGCATGGCACGCGACATCGACGCGGGCGCAAAGCCGCGAGTGCTCGCGATCTTCGAAAACTTCGAGGGCTGGGAGCGCGGCGCCGACTGGAACGATCTCGATTTCCTGATCTCGCACAGTCACGAGATCGCGAAGATCGCCATGGTCGGCGAATCGCGCTGGGAAGCGGAAGCGCTGGCCTTTGCCGGTGCGGGTTTCCGGAAAGCGCCGGTGAAGTTTTTCCCGGCCGGTCAGGAAGCAGAAGCGCGGGCATGGCTCGCGATGTGAGCGCAGACACCTCGGAGATTTTCATGAAACTCGGATCGATACTTTTGGCCCTCGTCTGCATCGCCGGGGGCGCGTTCGCGCAGAGCGACGATGCGACGTTCCTCGCGCAATTTGAAAAGACCTTCGAGCAAGGCGGGGCGGTGGAGGCCGCGAGCTTCGTTCCCGCCGCCTTGATGAAAGGGCCGCTGCACACCGTTCGCCCGCTGGCGGACAACGACGGGCTGCTCAACACCGACTCCCTCGACTCGCCGGCCGGCGTGCTGGAAGTCACCGGCACGCCCGCGCTCGCGGTGCGCATCCGCGAGCTTTACGCGCTCGACTACCTGCGCGGGCTGAGCAAAACGGAGGAGTTCGGCAAG
>JBGSYE010000389.1:0-4137 GCA_041751075.1 Chthoniobacteraceae bacterium | reverse complement strand
GGCATCGGGAAAAGACTCGCGGAGCAGGTCGCGACTTTCCTCGCGGAGCGCGGCTAGCCTAAATGCGAGGCAACGAACGGCCTGCGGGTGATCACGCAGCCGGTTTATCCGCCGCACATCGAGGAGATTCGAGTGTCCGCCTTTGAATGCCGACTGTGCGGGTTTGAACGCACCGCGACACCTATCAAGCGAAAGGCCCGGCCTCGCGCATCCCGCGAAAAGTCGGGCCACCAATTCGCAGAACTGAAATCAAGCCTTTCGGCAGCGGCGACCGAGCAGCCCCACCAGACCCACAGCCCCAAGCACGGCGCTGGACGGCTCCGGGACAACGAGAAATCCCCGGACCTCACCGCCAGTGTTGTTCGCGGTGTGGACGTTGATGTAAAACTTGCCGTTGAAGAGATCGGCTTCCTGCGCCGCAGTGAACGTGATGGCATTATTAACGATCGTCCCCGTGCTGGGACTGGCGGAGGTGCGCGTCAGACCAAATCCGGTTGGAATTGCGGCGGTCTGCTTGAAGTTTCCAGTGCCATCGTTGCCAAAGTTGCCGAGCGTTGGACCGTGGATGTGCTGGTTGGTCACATTGCTGCTCAGGTCGGTGAAGGGACCGTTGCCAGAGCCCCAGCCGACGTTCACCGTGAGAATGCCTCCATCCCCCAGGGTACCGCCGTCGTCGAAAAAAATCCCCGCTCCGATCTCACCGCCGGTGCCCCCGACCACCGAGCCTGGTTCATTGCCGGCGCGCAGGCCGGAACCCGCTGTGCCGATGAGTTCGAATTGAGTGATCAACGCATGGGCCGAAGACGTGGTGATGAGTGCAGTGGCGAGGATGGCGAGAGTTTTCATGGGGGCAAGGGAAGCAACTCTTCTCGGTTAAGAAGAATGCCGGTCATCCTCAAGACATTTCTGCATGAATTCTCGTTGAGGCATTCGCCTCCCGCGATCGCGCGGGAGGGAAGAGGGTCTGGAATCGATCGTCAGGAGTCGGGGGCCATCGACGTCTCCGACTCATCTGCCCACCGAACACTGACCGCGCCCCACACCCAGCCCAGCGAGTGCGTCGTCCTCACCGGCGCCCGCGTGGTAATTTCTACCAGAGGCTGGCCTGAAATCCGCTAGGTCAGGAGCCCATGCCCCATCCCGAAGGAGAAAACGTCGAAATCGATCTCGATGCCGAACTCCGCGGGCTTTTCGTCCAGGCTGAACAAGCCGTGGGCGAACGCTCAGCGCCGACCAAACCCACGCCCGACGACAAGGACGCGGCGAAACTTTCTGACGACCGGGCGCTCCGGGCGTCGCTGCCGCAGATGCTCAAGCCGCTGGTGCTCGGCCTCGCCGCAGTCTCGCGGGCGATGGGGGAAAACACCGCGCTGCTCCGCAAGCTCGACACGATCAATGACGACACCGTAGAGGCGCGGAAAGTCATGCCGCAGCTCGCCTCCGACATGCAGACGGCGCTGGAACACAAGAACGGGCTGACGAAGCACATGTTCGACGCGATGCACGAGGAGCTGAAGGGCTACAAGGACAGCTTCCTCCTCGAGACCGTCCACAAGCCGGTCATCCTCGATCTCGTCTCGCTCTATGATGACCTCTGCGAAATCCTGCGGCAGATCAAGCAGGCGGTGGGCGATGCGCAGCAGCCGGAGGCCGGGGCTGGGCCCCTGCTCGTGACCCGCCTTCAGCGCATCGAAGTCCACATCACCCACAACTGCGATTTTATCCTCGAAGTCCTCGCCCGACTCGACGTGAACGCCCTGCCACCAGGCGTCGGCAAACTCGACAAGAAAACGCAACGTGCCGTCGGGCTCGAACCCGCCGATAGCGAGGACCAGGATGCCGACATCGTGCGCTCGAGCAAGCGAGGCTTCCTTTGGAAGGCACGGCTCGTCCGGCCTGAGGAAGTCATCATCAAGAAATGGAAGGCGCCGACGCCCGCTCCAGCCGCAACGTAACGCACACCGTGATCCCGATTTTTTTCCCGCACCAATCTCAGCACGAATAGCAAAGAGGACACCCATGAGCGAAACCGAAACCCAAAAGACCCAACGCAAGGCCGTCGGCATCGACCTTGGCACGACCTTCTGTGCCATCGCCCACATCGATACCTACGGGAAACCGCAGATCATTCCCAATGCGGAGAATGAGCGCATCACTCCGTCGGTGATTCTCTTCGACGGCGCGAGCGCCACCGTCGGCTCCGTGGCCAAGCAGAACGCCGTCGCCGAGCCGGAGAAGATCGTCGATTTCGTGAAGCGAGAGATGGGCAAGTGCAAATCGGAGTTCGCCCGCGAATTCAACGGCAAGGCGTATTCCGCGGAGGAGCTCTCGGCGCTGATCATCAAGAAGCTCAAGAACGACGCGGAGAAATACCTCGGTGAGCCGGTGACCGATGCCGTGATCACGGTCCCCGCTTATTTCAACGACGCCGAACGCACCGCGACCCTGCACGCGGGGCAGCTCGCCGGACTGAATGTTCTGCAAGTAATCAACGAACCGACCGCGGCGGCACTCGCCTACGGTCTCGACAAACTCGAGAGCGACCAGACCGTCTTCGTCTTCGATCTCGGCGGCGGCACCTTCGACGTCACGATCATGAAGATCGAAAATCACCACATCCGCATGCTCGCCAGCAATGGCGATCACCGCCTCGGCGGCAAGGATTGGGACGACGTGATCCTGAACTGGGTCGCGGAGGAATTCGACCAGCAGCACGGTGAGAATCCCCTGCTCGATCTGCAGAGCTACCAGGATCTCTACAGCCGCGCGCTCACCGCCAAGATCCAGCTATCGAGCCGCACCCGCACGACCATCGTCCACAGCTACAATGGCAAGAGCGTGAAGCTCGACATCACTCGCGAGGAATTTGAAGAGCGCAGCCGGCATCTCATCGAGAAGGTGAAGATGATCTGCGAGATCGTGCTCCAGGAGGCGAAGCTCACCTGGAGCCAGATCGATCGCGTGCTGCTCACTGGCGGCATGACCCGCATGCCCTCAGTGGGCGAGATGATCCGCGGCCTCTCGAATGTCCCCGTGGCCGACGACGTGAGCCCCGACGAAGCGGTGGCCGTCGGTGCCAGCGTCCAGGCGGTGCTCTCGATCTTGATGGAGGAGGACAAGGTCGGCGAGCGCGTGATGCCGCAGGAAGTGCGCGAACGTTTCTCCAGCCAGGACGGATCGCTGATCAGGGTCACCAACATCACCACGCACACTCTCGGTCTGGTGCTTTGGGACGATGGCAAGGTCGAGGAGTACGTCTTCCCGATGATCAAGAAGATGACCCAGATGCCGGTGGAGATTAAAAATTCCTTCGGCACCGCAAAGGCGAACATGAAGAACGCCGTGATCCGCATCGTGGAAGGCGAGAGCACCATGCCTGGTGAATGCACGCCGCTCGGCGTGTGCGACATCGAGCTTCCGCCGTTCCTCCCAAAAGGCTCACCCGTCGAGCTCACCTATCACTATGACGACAACCAGGTGCTCGAAGTCGTGGTCGATGCGTATGGTCGGCAAAATCGCGTGCAGATCGCGCGCAACACCGGCCTTTCGGAGAGCGAGATTGCGGAGGCCACCGCCGACCTGCAGCTCATCAAGGTAGTCTAAAGGTGGCCTCGTCCATCCCTGCGTGAAACGTGCCGCTACCCACCCCGATCCCCGACAATCCCCAGCGCTGGGACGGCTGGCGTCTCTACAACTCGGATAATCTCTACGAGCGGCTCGGGCTCGAATTCGACTCCAATCCGAGCCCGGACCAGATCGAGGACCACTGCCGGCAGCTCCTCGTCTGGTGGCAGAAGAAGCTCCCGCTGAAGAATCAGCCGAGCAACCCGGTCGCGCAGCTCCTGCGCTCGGGACTCGACGAAGCTCCGAAATATCTCGCCGAAGCGCGCACGCTCCTGCTCGACCGCGACGCCCGCGCCCGCATCGACTTCGAGTTGCACGAGCGCATCGTCGCCACGGCGCTCGAGGAGTTTAAGAAGCTCCTCTCCTTTGCAATGGCGGAAAACAAACTCCGCGCCGAGGACGAGCAGCGTCTCTACGAACGCGGCCGGATCACCGGACTCGGTCACGACGACATGAAACGCGCGATCGACGCCGAGCTCGCGCGGCTCGGCGGCGAGCGCATAGCGGCCCAGC
>JBGSYE010000388.1:0-10642 GCA_041751075.1 Chthoniobacteraceae bacterium | reverse complement strand
GCCGCGATGCAGCGCCGCGGAGCAGACCTCGCCGATCCAGCGGTAGCGCGCCTCGACCGGCGCGGAGTGCGGGTCGATGCCAGCGGTGCGCAGGCGGGCCTGCGCGGCTTTGGTGTCTTCGATGACGATGCGATCGTGATGCGCGAGCTCGTCGAGCGCCTGGTCGTGGAGCGTGAGCAGGAGCAGCGCTTCGCCGCGGGCGACTTCCGCATCGACGGGGAGTTGCCTGGCCAGCGCCATCGTCTCGCGTTCGAGCACGATGGGCATCTGCGCACAATAGGGCGGGGGAGGGAGCGGCGAACGCGAGAGCGCCTGGCGGAGCTCGATGAAGCCCACGCCTTGGGTTGCGACCATCGGGATCACCGGCACGCCGAGCTTTTCGCGCAGCGCCATGAGATCGAGGGTCACGCCGTTTTTCTCCGCGACATCGACCATGTTCAGCGCGACGACCGCCGGGATTTGCAGCTCGAGCATCTGCGCCACGAGGTAGAGATTGCGTTCGAGATTCGACGCATCGACCACGCAGATGACGGCATCGGGGCGCGGTGTATCCGGCTGGCGTCCGAGCAGCACATCGCGCGCGACCGCTTCATCGGGCGAACGCACCTGCAGGCTGTAACTGCCGGGCAGGTCCAGGAGTTCCATGGCCTCGCCGTGGCTGCCGAAAAAGCGGCCCGTCTTTTTCTCCACGGTCACGCCGGGATAGTTGCCGACCTTCTGCCGCAGCCCCGTCAGCGCATTGAAGATCGTGCTCTTCCCGCAGTTTGGGTTGCCCGCGATGGCGATGTGGCGGACGGCGCTACCCGCAGCGGTGGAGGAGGTCGCGGTCATTCTTCACAATCGCTCGATGTGCACGCCCGCGGCTTCCCTCTTGCGCAGCGAGAGATGGTAGCCGCGCACCTTGATCTCCATCGGATCGCCGAGCGGGGCGAAGCGCACGACTTCAAACTCCGCGCCGGTCGTGAGCCCCATCTCCAGGAGGCGCTGCCGGTGCTCAGGAGGCAGCGAGAAGCCGGTGACTCTCCCCCGCGCCCCGATCGCGAGGGCGGCCAGATTTTCCGCGATCATGCGGCGAAGCGCTCGACGTGGACGTGCTCGCCGAGGTCGCGCCCGATGGCCACGCGCAAGCCCATCAACGAACAAATGATCGCCGCTCCATCCGCGATCTTCCGGACCTCGGCCTGGTCGTAAAAGCCGAGTTCGCGCAGGCGCAGACACTCCTTGCAGTCCGGACAGATGTGCGTGACGCGCAGCCGCTCGCCACATTTGGCGCGGGCGAGAGTGAGGGGAGACGGGGACCGGGAGAGGGTCATTGCGTGAGGGTGAGGAAGATAGCAAAAGTTGAGATTCTGTCGCAACAAATTTCTCGCGCGGTTGCGGAGGAAAGTGCCGCGGACTGAAAGTCCACGGCACTTTCGCGACTTCTGTCACACAGCGCGCACCCGCTCGCCCACCCATTGCGCGAGTTCTGCCGTCGTGGCGATGGGCAGGCCGGTGGCGGGCGTGTCGAGTTGCGAGCGCGGCAGGAGCAAGCCCCCGGCGAGAATCCACGCGTCGTCGCGATACGGCCCGACCTTCCGCGGATCGCTCCAGGTGTGGATGGAGACGAGGTTCGGCGTGAGCGCGGCGGCGATGTGCATCGGGCCGCTATCGACGCTCACCACAAAGGCCGCGCGGCGGATGAGCCAGTTGAGTTCGTGCAGCGTCGTGCGGTCGAGGAGATCGGTCGCGTTGGGAATCGCGGGGAGACTCACCCCGGCGCGTCCGGCGATCACGACGCGGTGCGGCGCGGCGCGGCGGCAGAATGCGATCACGTCCGCTTCGGAGAGCGACTTTCCTGCGCCGCGCGAAAAGGGGTGCAGCAGGATGAAGGGCTCGTCACCCACGCCGGCGACCGGCGTGCCTGGAGGCAGCGGCCATCGGAGTTCCGCGGCGGGTGGCCGCGCTGCACCCGTGGCCAGACTCGCGAGGGCGAGATAACGATCCACGGCGTGAGTCGCGCCGGAAGTATCCACGATCTCGTCGTAGAAAAAGCGGGCTCCTTCACGCGCATCGGACAGGCCGAGGACGCGGGCGTTTTCTCCGCGGCAAAGTTTTGCGATGAGCGCGCTGCGGAGCAGTCCCTGGAAGTCGAGCACGAGGTCCGCCTGCACGCGTTCGCGCAATGCACGCGCCCAGGGAGCGATCATTAGCGCGCCGCTGACGCCGCGGAAGCGCCGGCGCGGAAATTCGATCGCTTCATCGACGTGCGGGTTGCCTTTGAGCAGCGGCAGCCACTCGGTATTCACGATCCAGCGAATGCGACTGGCAGGCCAGTGTTGCTTGAGCAGCGCCACGGCGGGCAGTGTGTGGACAACATCGCCGAGCGAACTCGGTTTGATCACGAAAATGTCGCGGGGAGCGTGCAAAGCCGGGCTCTTCGTCGGCGCCGGCCGCAACAGCCGGCGCCGCACTATTTTCCCAGCGCCAGCCGATCCGCCAGCCGTTGCGGCAGCCCGGCATCGACGATTTTATCCTGCGCGGTCCAGATGTCGTATTCGAGCCTGCGCAGCTCGATCTTCTGAGTGTCCGGATAATACAGCACATACGCTGCGTGCCAGTCGCCGTCGCGCGGCTGTCCGACGCTGCCGCAGTTGATGAAGTACTTTTTTCCCGGCTCGATCTGGATGGTCTTCTGCACGGCGTCGAAGGCGTGGCTCTTCACCGGGCCGTCGCGGATGTAGGCGCGCGGCGCGTGGGTGTGGCCGTAGAAGCAGAGCTGCGTGTGCTGGTAGCTGAAGCTCGCGGCGGCATCGAGCTGGTTGAAGACGTAGCCCCACTTGTGCGGCGTATCGAGGGTGGCGTGGACGATGGTGAAGTCGCGAACTTGCTTCACCATCTTCAGATCGCGCAGCCACTGCTTGTCGGTGTCGTTGAGCTGATGGCGGGTCCAGTTGATCGCCTCCTCGGCGAGCGGATTGAAACCGACGAGGTCGTCGGTCATCGAAGCCTGCTCGTCGTGATTCCCCTTCACGACCGGGCAATCGAGGTTTCGCACGATCTCCAGACATTCGCGGGGGTTGGCATTGTAGCCGACGATGTCGCCGAGGCAGACGTAGTGCGTGACTTCGTGCGCCCTGGCGTCGGCGAGCACGGCGTTGAGCGCCTCGAGATTGGCGTGGATGTCTCCGAAGATGGCGAAACGCATGGAGTCAGCGGGCGGATTTTTCCGGGTCGGGATTATAGACCCGCTCCGCAGGAGGGATACTCAATTTCTGCTGCAGTCGATCGAGCCACTTCAGCAGCGTGGGCAAATGCTCGTCCTCGCTCTTCAGGTAAAGCGCCCGCAGGATCTCGTAGGCCTCGCGCTCATGGCCCGGGCACTGGGCGAGTTCGTAGGCGGCGAAGCGATGCACGTACATCGGCGCGGTGGGCAGTGCGGCCGCCTGGAAGTAGGCCCACGAAGCCTTGCAGTGGTCCTCCATCTTGTCGCGGTAGAGCATCCCGAGCATGTCGTAGAGCCGCGCGTTCCCGGGATTGTTGGCGATGCCATCGAGCAGATACTTCTCGCCTGTCGCGATGAACTCGCGAGCGGCGCGGACCCGGAGCGCCGCGCGCGGCTGGGCGCGATTTTCGAGCGCGGCGACGCTGGCATTGTGGCTCATGTGCCAGGCGGACATTTCCCAGAAGAGCACGCACCGCGGCTGGAGCGACGTCACGATATCGAAGTCGAGTTTCATCCTCGCCCAATCGACACGTTCCCAAGCCGTCTGCGCATGAATCCAGAAGCCATCGGCGACGATCGCGCGAAAGCCGCTCAGCGCGGCGACGAAGGCGAGCTGTCCGACCTGCTGCCGCATCTCGAGATCGAGCTGCCCCTTGCGCAAACCCGCCGCGAGTTGCTCGCGGGTGAGGGCGGCTTCCGGCAGCAGCTTCGCCGCGCCAAAGGCGAGGAGGAGGAGAACGACGAATGACGGATGACGAATGACGACTGCATTCCCGATCCGCGGCTTCATTTTTTCATTCGGCATTGGGCATTCGGCATTTGCCGGTCACAGTTCCTTGTTTTGAAAGAGGAAGTACCCGGCGAGGAAGTACACCGCGATGTAGATGACGCCGAGCGCGGAGGTCTTGAGGAAGATCGCCATCGGCAGCGCGGCACCGGCGGCGATGTCATCGACGACATTGAAGAGCTGCAGATCCGGAAAAACGAGCGAGACGAAGGCGAGGAAGATCTTCGTGAGCGGGCCGACGGTCGCGTCGCGCAGCCAGTAGTCGCGAGCCAGTGCCTGCACATGACCGATGAAGTACACCACCACCGACACCATGATGGTGAAGATCGTCGTGCTGGCAAAGGTCGAGAGCAGCAGCGTGAGCGACGCGCAGAGCGCGGCTTTCAGATAAATAAAAACGATGCCCTGGATGAGGCTCGGGCTGAAAGTGCTCGCCTTCACCGCCGCGACCGCTGCGGCGAACTCGTCGGGCGGCATGTCGCCGAGCGAGGCGATCGCGCCCTGCTCGCGATAGTAGAGCACGCCGACGAAGAGAAAGCTCATCAGCGACGTGGCGAGGAAAAGCAGCGTGAGGACGCCGAGCAGTTTTCCGAGCAGGTATTCGCAGCGCGGCACGGGCTTCGCGAGGATCGTGTAGAGCGTGCGCTCCTCGATGTCCTTGGGCAGCAGCAGCGCCGTCGAGAGCACCGCGAGCAGCCAGGTGAAGATGGACATCGCGCCGAGCGCCACATCCTTCAGCACCTGGAATTGCTCCTGGAAGCTGAACTTCACCACGAAGGCCGAACTGCCGATGATGAGCAGGGCAAAGAGCAGCAGGAAGTAGAAGACCTTCAGCCGGACGAGCTCGAGCAGCGTATTGGACGCGAGCGCCCAGATGCGCGCTGGAGAGAAAAGTTTGTGCCGGGTGGCGGATGGCGCGGCGCTCATCGGCGTGAGGAAAACATCCAACATCCAACATTCAACATCCAACATCCAATGGACTCGCCGGCCCCCGCTTGCGCCATTGGATGTTGGATGTTCGATGTTGAATGTTGGATGTTCATTCCCCCCCTCCGGTCACCTCCAGAAAGTACCGCTCCAGCGTCCTCTGCGGCTTCCGCTCCTCGACGATCTTCGCTCCGCCGCGCGCCGCCGCCGCGCGCAGTTGGTCGAGGAATTGCGGTGTCGCGTTTTCGAGCACGATTTCCGTCTGCGTGTCGATCGAGATCAAGTCGGCGAGCGCGCCTTCGCGCACCAACCGGCCCTCGTGCAGGATGCCGATCCGGTCGCAGATCTCCTGCACCTGGCTGAGCAGGTGCGAGCACAGCAGCACGGTGATCCCGCGTTGCTTGAAGGCCAGGATGAGGTCGCGAATCTCCCGCGACCCCGCCGGATCGACGCCCGCGGTGGGCTCATCCAGCACGAGCAGCCGCGGCTCCTGCACCAGCGCCTGCGCCAGCCCGATGCGCTGCAGCATTCCCTTCGAGTACCCGCCGATGCGTCGCGCCGCCGCGCTCTCGAGCCCCACGAGATGCAGCAGTTCCTTCGCGCGTTCCTTCAGCTTCGCCCCGCGCAGACCGCACAGCTTCCCGTAGAAAAGCAGCGTCTCCTCCCCGGTCAGGAATTTGTAGAAGTAGGGACTCTCCGGCAGGAAGCCGACGTCCTCCCGGCTCTCCACCTCCGCCGAATCGCGGCCGAAGATTTCCGTCTTCCCGGCCGTCGGCGAGACCAGCCCGAGCACGATCTTCATCGTCGTCGATTTCCCCGACCCATTCGGCCCGAGCAGCCCATAGACGTGTCCTGCCTCGACATTCAGCGAAAGATCCTTCACCGCCACCACCTTCTCCCGCCGAAAGGGGATTGGAAAAACCTTCGTGAGATTCTGGATGGAGATCGCGGGGGTGGGCATGGCGATGGGCGTGTGTCATCAGCAATCCCCATCTCCGTGCGGAATGCAACGCGGCAACGCCAGAGACTCGCGGTGTGATGCAGAGCGAGTGTGCATCCCACGCCACTCTCGCTGAGAATCGACGGCGCGATCTCCCGTCGCGTGGTGCCGACGGACGCGGTGGCTCCGGGTGCCGACGTTCCCTTCGCGGCCAATCCTCGGCTCCTTTGCCGGCACGGAGGACTCTCCAGGTCGCAAAGCCATCCGATGGCGACCACCGTGCTACTGGCCACCGCGACGACGCTCAAAGTGCGCGGCAGCGTCCCGCTCGTCGCGCGTGTCCCGGAGGCTATCCGGCGATCTCAAATCCGCGGGCGCCGGCCAGCGGGGCGATTGGGACTGCGGTCACGCTGCGGATGTGGGCCTTGAGTTCGCTCTCGGCGATGGCTTCGAGGAAGCCTTCCACTTCTTCGACCTGGCCGCTGCACTGGAGTTCGACGCGGCCGTCGGAAAGGTTGCGCACCCAGCCGACGACTTCGTACCCGCGGGCGATGTTTTTGCAGGTGTAGCGGAAGCCGACGCCCTGCACGCGCCCTTCGTAATAGACTTGGCGACCGGTCATGCTCCGACCGTGGCAGGATCGGGCGCGGCGCTTCAAGCGCGGCGATCACTTCACTTCGAGCCGGATGAATTTCTTCGCCGATCCGGTGACGTCCACCTTTCGCCTCACGATCGGATTCGCGCCGTCGTAGCTGAGGATTTCCTCCGGCGGGGTGACGCTGTCCCAGATCCCGCTCGCCAGATCATCCGCGACGAGCACGCGATGGGTGATGTCGGTGGCCGCGGCATTCTTGCGGTAGGTGAGCGCGAGGTAGCGCCGGCCGGCTTCGAGGAAGGAGCTCACCTGAGGCAGTGCGGATGAATTTCCTGCGACGGTCAGCGGAGGGAGCGCGAAAGCGTACTTGAGCGAATTGGAGATGCCGTCCCGCGCGGGGGTCGCGGTCAGGCCGCTGATGACGGGATTGGCGAGTTGCGCGGGGGAGAAGACGCTCCGGCGCCAGCCCTCCGCCGGCGCCAGCGGGACGATGGCTTCGATGGGCTGGAGGAAGTGCGACCACAGGAATTGCATCATGGAGTTGCCGCCGCCTTCGGTGTATTCGACTCGCACGTTGTAGGTGCGCCCGCCTTCCAGGTAGAGAGTTTTCCGGGCGTGGAAAGGGGAGTGCGGCACCCAGTCGTCGATGATCAGTTGCTCGTCGAGCCAGAGCCGCGCGCGGTCATCGGAGAAAGTGGTGAAGGTGTAGCCGCCCGAGTAGGCCAGCCGGATCTGGCCGGTCCATCGGATGGCGAAGTTCTGCGGATTCATGCCGGCATAGGGGGCGGGCTGCCAGTACTCTTTCGAGTAGTCCACGACGCCAGGCGTGTACTCCGTGGCGACGAGATTGGTGAAGGTCTGGTCCGCAAAGTACTCGGCCTTCAGATTCAGCCAGCCGGATGCCTTGGGCGGATTCTGAAAGGTCGCGGTCACATTCACCGTGGCGGTCGCCGTGGCGAGGCCATCGGTGACGGAGTAGGTGAAACTATCGCTCCCGGCGTAACCCCAATTTGGGATGTAGCGGACGCGATCGCCGACGATGGCGACGGCGCCATGGGCCGCCGAGCCAGCGCTGGCGAGTCGCAGCGGCTGGGGCCAACCGTCGGTGTTGCCGTCATTGGCGAGCACACGGATTTCGACACCTTCCTGATTGCAGCTCCCGGAGTCGTTCGCGGCGCTCGGAGGGAGATTCGCCACATCCTGGGTGCCACTCAGGTAAGCTTCCACTTCACGGAGATTGATGAGGCGCAAGCCGGTCTGCCCACCGGCTTGCTGCACGAGCTGATTGGCGCCGCCGCCATAGGTCACATCGCGCACCCAGAGCCGGAGCTTCGAGGTGGTGATCGCTGGGAAGGAGTGCGTGAAGACCCAGCGATCGCTGAAGAAGGAATCGACGGTCGTGCGATTGGTGATGGTGAAGGACTTGAAGGTGCGGGTGGGCTCCTGCACGGTCTGGAGGGTGACCCAGTTTCCCCCCTGCTGGTACTGGAGGTCGTAATCGAGGAGCGTGCCGTCCCATTGCCAGGGGACGCCGGAGTAGATGACCACGCGATCCATCGTCGTGGGTTGCTGGAAGTTGATTTCGACCCAGGCCGGGAAGTTGAAGGAGCCATCGACCCACACCTTCGTTTCCTGGCTCTGGATGTAATACCAGTTCTCAAACTCGCCATTGGTGACCTTCGTCGTGGGATTGATGATGCTGGCGTCGGACGGATGCGGGGCCATGACCGTTGAGGTCACCGGTTTGCCCAGCGCGAGATTCGAGCCCCAATTTTGCGGGATCACGGTGAGGCTGCCGGTGAAGCGGACATAGGTGGGCAACTCCACCACGGGGAGCAGCACGTAGCCGTTTTGCGCAGCGACGGTCCGTTCGACGCCGAATGCGGAGACGACCTGCACCGAGGGCGCGGAGACCTGGAGCCGCACCTGGCCATCGGTGCTGCCGGCGCTCATGAAGGCCGCGACCTGCTTCCCGGGGCCGGCGAAGCGGCTGCCGATATAGAGTTTGTTGCCCGTGGTGCCGAAGTCGTATGCCGACGTGTGGCGGGTGCCGTAGAGTTCCTCGGACCAGACGCGGAGCAGGCAGCCGAGCGGATTCAGGGTGCCGTCCTCATTGATCCACCAGACCGGCACGTCGAAAAAGCCGCCGTTCTTGTCGTAAAAGAGATAGTTGTGCTCCTTGGGCACGCCGTATTGCTCGAGCACCATGAACATGAGCATGGTCCAGCGCGTCTGCATGCGCGGCTGGTAGGAGCCATTGATGGCGGCGGCGAAGCCCTGCTCGGTCTGCCAGCGTTCCTTATTCTGCTGGCCGTAGGTGGTCAGCACATTCATCAGGCCATCCATCGACCTGCGGGCCATGAAGAGGTCGCCGTTGAAGCTGTTATACACATGGAAGGAGATGCCATCCAGTTTGTGCAGGGCATTCTGCGCGGCCATCGTGGCGAGGAAGTCCTGAATGAAGCCGAGGCCGTGGGAGCCGGGCTTGATCTCGACGTTGCCGGGTCCGATGACCTTCAGACTTGGGTTCACCGCCTTCACGGTGTCGGAAAAGGGGATGAACTCGTTGATTGCGAAGCTCTGCGGGGTGCCATCGAAGCCGTTGTTGGCGTAGTTCGGCTCGTTGCGCGGCTCCCAGTATTTCACGTCGTTTTGAAAGGCCTGCACGACTTGCGTCACGTAGTTGAGGCTGGCGGTGCCGTTCGGATTGGAGGTGCCGTCGGGGAAGGCGCCCAGGAGCACGCGATTCCGGTAGGTGTCGTGCGCAGTATAGTAGGTTTTCTCCTGCGCGATGTCCTGGGCGCGGGCGTTCGCCGCCGTCTGCCAATCGGAAAGCGCGTAAAAGCGATGGCGCTGCGGACCGCTGCCGACGAGGCCGCGCATGACGTTGTCCGAAAGTCCTTCCGTGCCGGAGGTGGTGCCCTTCGGCGGGATGGCCGGGAAGGTGGGAGTGTTTCGGAAAATCACGAACATGGTGCCGCCGACGCTATCGCCCCAATCCGGGTCCGCCACGGGATCGCCCTGCTGCCGCAGATACACGGGGCTGCCGTGCAGATACAGCTTGTACCAGCCCGGCTGGGTGACGGCAGGGACGATGTAGGGCTCGACGACCGGCGCCGACTCCACGAGGTTGCCGAGGTAGTCGCGGATGGTGTAGCGCGTCGCGACGTTGGGATATCCCGACTGGTACTCGAGCTGAAAGAAGATGCGTTCGCCCACGTAGTACACATTGCTCCGGCGGTCCGACAGGACGTTCACCCGATTGACGGGCAGGCGGTACTCGAATCCGCCCGCGTGGCTGCGGGGAGATGAACCGAGCAGGCTGCAAAGGAGGGCGAGTCCCACCAGCCAGTATTTCATCGGCAGGGGTCTCGACGGGATTTTGGCTGCGCCCGTCGCGGGCATTGGATCGGCTGCATTCATATATTTATCCGATCAGCCTCGCCGCGAACCCGCAAGGCAATCCGCCGCCGACACGTAAAATGGCGGATTCGTGACAGGATCGCGCGACAGCCACCGAGAGAGCGGTTGAGGGTTTTGCTCGTGGAGGCTGACTGGAAGTCCGACGAAAACACGGCGGATTTGCCTATTGATCCGCGAGTCGGGCGCGGGATAAGCTATCACTCGCTGCGGCACGCGCATGTAGAGAGCGTGGCACCCTTTTTTCCCTATGAAGTTTGTAATCGTGACCCTCGCCGTCGTCTTCAATCTCACGCTAGTCGTGATGTATTCGCGCGGGCTCATCGGCGGCACGGCTCCCGGGAGCAAGCCCCCTGCGACGGTGCCGGTGGCGGAAAGATCCGCATCGAGTCCCTACAAGCCGAGCCCCACGCCGGAGAGTAAAGCGGCCCCGCGCAGCGAGACCGCGGCGCGCGATGCCAGGGAGGTCGTCGAGCCGGTCGAGTCCGGAGATGGCAAGGAGACGCTCGACGCGAAGGACGGCAAGGAACTCGTCGAGCCGGTCGCGGAGGAGGTGCGCGCCTTGCGATTGCGGTCGGGATCGGGGAGCCCGAGTACCGAGATCATGGGGCGTCGCGGAATCCTGGCGCCAGCGAATCGTGCCAATCTCGATCCGCCGGTGGTTTCGCCGGAGGCGCGGTGACTGCTAAAGAGGGCTGGATGCAAACGTCCCGGGAGCACCCCCATCGCTCGATCGCCGTGCTGGCTGCCGCCGCGCTGCTAGGCGGC
>JBGSYE010000387.1:0-1765 GCA_041751075.1 Chthoniobacteraceae bacterium | reverse complement strand
GCCACGCCCGAGCGGGTGCTCGCCGCCGCGACGGCGCTGCACGCCTTGCCCGAGGTGGAGTTTGCCGGGGTCCGCTCCCTCGACGCGCCGCCGCCACCCCCTTCGGATATCTCTCCGCCCACGCCTCTGCTGGAGAGTCAGCAGGCTTACCGCCAGGCGGCGGCCGGTGTGGACGTGGACTACGTGTGGGCTACCTATGGCATCCGCGGCGCCGCCGGACTGCGGGTCACCGATTGCGAGTACCAGTATCGCCCGACGCATGAAGATCTCACGGGGACGGTGATGCTCCAGTCGGGCATCCAATCCATGTTCGCCGGATTCGGAGACGATCACGGGACCGCGACGCTCGGCGTCCTTTGTGCAGGGGATAATGGGTACGGGATGACGGGCTCCGTCCCTTTGTGCGAACTCCACTTTTATCCGGAGCTTTCCAACCGCACCGCTGGCGGCGTCCAAGACCGCGTCGCAACGGCCACCGCGGCAATTGCGGATTCTGCTGCGGGCGACATTGTGATGCTCGTCATGCAGGATACGGGCGCGAACGGAAACAACGGGCCTGCGGAATACGAGCCCGGTCTGTGGACGGCGGTGAAGGTGGGCTCCGATGCCGGCGTGATCGTCGTGGCCGCGGCGGGCAATGGTGCCGAGAACCTGGACAGTGCTGCCTACCAGCCCTATCGCGACCGCGGGGACAGTGGCGCAATCCTCGTCGGCGCTGGCACCACCGGGCGGGCACGCCGAGCGCCGAGCAGCTACGGAGCGAGGGTGAATCTGCAAGGTTGGGGCGATTCCGTCGCGACGACGGGGTTTGGGCCGCTGGTATATGGGAACGATGAGGACCAGAAATACACTTTCACTCACAATGGGACGAGCTCCGCCACGCCGATCGTCACTTCCGCCGTCGCGCTGCTGCAATCCGTCGCCATCGAGATCCTCGCGAGGCGGCTGAGTCCGTCCGAGGTTCGCAGCTTTCTGACTGCCACGGGCCGGGCGCAGACCGGCGATCTCAGCAGGCCGATCGGCCCGCTGCCCGATCTCGCTGTAGCCGTCCAGGCGCTCTTTGCGGCGGAACCTCCAGCGCTTTCCACGATTCGCAGTTGGGGCTTCCATGAACTCGCCTCCGGCACCCCGGATCTGCAAGCCGACCCCGATGGCGACGGACTCGAAAACCTCCTCGAGTACCTGCTCGGCACCGATCCCAATCGTGAATCCGCCGCCGATCACGCACTGCGTCCGCGAGTGTCCACCCTGCCCGGCCCGGGTGCGGGCCGCACGGTCCGCTTTGAATTCAACAACCCCGCGGGCCGCACGGACGCAAGCTGGGCGGTCGAGTCCACCTTTACGCTCCACTCCGAAGAGTGGTCCCCGCTGGTGGACGGCGCCGGCGGCGTCACCATCTCCCGGATCGGCGACGCCGTGCGTGTCGAGATCGTCGAGAGCCCGGCGGTGGCGCAGAGATTTCTCCGCCTCCGCGCCACCGCGCCGCAGGGCTTCGCGTCGCGGCCTTGACCTGGGGGAAGCCACCGGCCTTAACTTCCCGACACGGATGAAAGCAAAATCAACCCCCTCCAAAGCTGCGAAATCCGCCGGCTGCTGCGACTGGAAAAAGCGCGTCGATGAAATCGCGGCGAACGCGAGCAGGGCGGCGCGCGAAGAACCCGCCAAGGCGCTCGGCTTCGCATTCCTCACCGGGCTCCTCTGCACCGTCCTGCCAGTGGGCCGCCTGCTCGGCGGGCTGGTGCGGCTGGCGCTGGCGCTGGTGCCG